>VYFM01000072.1:0-4212 GCA_009842375.1 Candidatus Poribacteria bacterium
TCTGTGATGTGGTAATAATTTATCAGTCAATCTTTTTCAAGTTAGAGATATGGATGGTGCCTTCGCGTTCAACAACACCACCTTGTCCCATTTGATTTGGACGTAAGTGACATTTAATAAAATGAATACCTTCAACAACTGCTCTATTTTTCTTAGGAAAAACCTCCAATACAACGCCTTGCTTACCACGATCTTGACCACTCAAGACCTTTACTAAATCATCTTTTTTAATATGCAGCTTTTTCTTAGACATTATTCACCTCCTAAATCACTTCAGGGGCTAAGGAAACAATTCTCGTAAACGACTTTTCTCTGAGTTCACGAGCAACCGGTCCGAAAATACGTGTCCCACGCGGTTCATTTTCTTCGTTAACAAGAACAGCCGCATTTTGATCAAACTTAATGTAAGAACCGTCTGGACGACGATACTCTTTTGCAGTTCGAACAACGACAGCACGAACAACTTCACCTGCCTTCACCTGTGTATTCGGTGTTGCCTCTTTAATACTGGCAACAATTATATCCCCAACCCGCGCATAGCGACGGCGCGTTCCACCGAGCACACTAATGCACATCAAATTTCTGGCACCCGTATTATCGGCACAGGTTAATCGTGTATAATTTTGAACCATTGCCGCACCTTCCTTCCAACTAATCAGTGGCAGACTGTGCCGCTGATACTATAGACTGAACCCGCCAACGTTTTCGACGACTTAACGGACGGGTTTCTATCACCTGTATAACATCACCAACATTACATTGATTCTGTTCATCATGTGCAAGAATCTTTTTCGTTGAACGAACAACTTTTTTGTAAAGGGGATGTTGATAACTCCGAACTATTGCAACGGAGACAGTTTTCTCCATGCGATTACTGGTAACCATACCTGTCCGAGTCTTACGGTGTCTTATTTTATCCACGTTCTATTTTCCTTTTCAGATTCATACAGTTATTGTAAACACCAAAACAGTGCAGACACACTGAATATTCATACATATCACAAACTTATTCGTCAGGTTCTAACTCACGAGCACGCAACACAGTCTTTACACGTGCAATGTCCTTACGAATTTTTCCAATAAGAGTTGTGTCTTCCAACTGTCCCAAAATACTTCTGGATCTTTGGTTGAATAGATTCTCTTTGAGATCTTCCAATTCGTTTTCCAATTCCTCTGTAGATCTGGTTCGCAATTCATGGGCATTCATTTTTACACCTCATCCCGCGCGACGAATTTCGTCTTGATAGGAAATTTGTGTGCAGCACGTTCCATCGCTTCTTTTGCAATTTCACGAGAAACACCGCTCAGCTCATAAATAATTCTACCGGGCTTAACAACGGCAACCCAGAATTCTGGAGCACCCTTTCCACCACCCATCCGAGTTTCCGCAGGTTTCTTTGTTACCGGTTTATGAGGAAAAATTTTAATCCACATTTTCCCACCACGTCGAACTGCACGCGTGATTGCAACCCTACCAGATTCTATTTGGTTGCTTGTAATCCAACCAGCTTCCATTGCCTGTAAGCCATATTCACCGAAACTAATCTCTGAACCGCTACGCGGTTTCCCTCGACGTTTGCCGCGATGTACCTTCCGATGCATCACACGTTTTGGCATTAACATATATTCTTACTCCTGATTTCGTATATGAAACGCTCAAGCAAAGTTCCCAACTGGTTAGTATTATCTTAGTTTTCGTTATCTTGCTTGTCGTTATTTCTCTGTTGCCTACGCCTGTTATTACGTCCCTGATCACGTTGTCTGTTTGAAGAATTACGGTTACCTGATTGACGGTTGTCTCTTCGCGTTCCGCCTGTGTTACTACGTCTGCCAGACTGTTGTCGACGAGCAGGAGTTTCACCACTTAACGCTTCTGGAACACCCAAGATCTCACCTTTAAAAATCCAAGTTTTCACTCCTATTTTGCCATAGGTCGTATTTGCTTCTGTAAATCCGTAGTCAACATTAGCACGGAGAGTGTGTAACGGAACGCGTCCTTCAAGACTTGATTCAGAGCGAGCTATCTCTTTTCCATCAAGTCTACCACTGACCATAACTTTGACACCTTGTGCCCCAGCTTGCATTGAGTCAGCAATATTTCGTCGCATTGCTTGTTTAAAACTGGTCCTACGTTCTATTTGGGTTGCTACTGCTTCCGCGAGAAGCTGCGCATCAAGCTCTGGAACCTTTATCTCGGTAACTTCAATTTTGACCTGACGATCTATCAGTTTTGCAATATCTGTCCGTAATTTGTCTGCCTCTACACCTCGGCGTCCAATAACAATACCAGGTCTGGCAGTATGGATATAAATAGTACATTTTTCAGCAACACGTTCAACTTCTACACGTGATATGCCTGCACGAACTAACTGTTCTTTGATGTATTGCTGAATCTTAAAATCTTCATGCAACCATCTTGCATAATCTCTATCGCTATACCACTTTGAATCCCACGTCTCAATTATACCTAAACGTAAACCACGGGGGTGAGTTTTTTGTCCCACACAAACCTCCTATAGGACACTTTCCCAGTTAGTTATGAATCTGGAGGAAATGCAGTGAAAATCATTACTCACCATCATATTCACTCTCCTCATCAACAACGACTGTGATATGACTCTGACGTTTAAATATACGATTAGCCATACCTCGTGCACGGGGACGTATCCATTTTCGTGTAATTCCTTCATCAACACGAATCTCTTTGACGTACAAATTAGCGGCATCCACAGCAGCATCTTGATACTGGACATTTGCCACAGCGGATTGAATCAGCTTGTAAATCACAGGGGCTGCCGCTTTATGTGTAAAGAGCAGTTGATTCAGCGCATCATCAACATACTGATTCCTGACCAAGTCGGCAACAAGACGTGCTTTACGCGGTGCTACCGAAACGTTCCGAATCTTTGCCCTTCCTTCCATTATTTTCTCCTAACAAAACTATAAACACACAGGTTGTGCACAATGTCTTGCTTAACTTACTCTTAACAACAATTTTTAATTGAAAAATGCGTCTCACCAGAGAAACACATCAAACGATACATACAATTATAATGCCAAATTATCTTCTTTGACCGCCAGCGTGTGAACGGAATGTACGGGTCGGTGCAAATTCTCCCAGTTTATGACCAACCATATTCTCGGTGATATATACTGGAAAAAATTTCTTTCCGTTATGTATAGCAACGGTATGACCAACAAATTCTGGTGTAATCGTAGAACTTCGTGCCCACGTACGAATGACACGTTTACTACCGGATTGTTCCATTTCTGCTATATGTTTCGCGAGTTTCGCATCAACATAAGGTCCTTTTTTAATAGAACGCGACATTAGAAGTCTCCTTAAACTCTGATATGTTATTATGCATAAGGCACGTTGTTAACAATTACTTGCGTTTGCCAACGATATACTGACTCGATTTCTTTTTAGGATTTCGCGTTTTATAACCTTTTGTCGGAACTCCCCAAGGTGTAACTGGGTGCCTGCCACCAGAACTTTTTCCTTCACCACCACCATGTGGATGGTCAACCGGATTCATCGCAACACCCCTGACTTTTGGACGCTTACCTAACCATCGTGAACGACCCGCCTTACCTATAGAGATTGTCGTAAGATTACCAACCTGTCCTATAGTCGCCATTGCCTTTACAGGTATAAGACGTATTTCGCTGGAAGGTAGACGGATTCGGGCATATTTCCCTTCACGATCAACCAACTGTGCTGCACCACCAGCACTACGAACAAGTTGTCCACCTTTTCCGGGCTGCATCTCAATATTATGTATTGAAGAACCCAACGGTATTTTTTCAAGAGGTAATGCATTACCAACACGGATCTCTGAGTCAGGTCCGGAGGTGACTGTGTCACCTACTTGGAGACCAAGTGGAGCAATAATGTAACGTTTCTCACCATCAACATAATGAAGCAATGCAATATGGGCAGAACGGTTTGGGTCATACTCAATCGCAGCAACTTTCGCTGGAATATCGAATTTATCTCGCTTGAAATCAATAACACGATATCTACGTTTGTGCCCACCACCGCGTCTACGAACAGTTAAACGTCCTTTGTTATTTCGTCCGGCTTTTTTGTTAGAACCTTTGACGAGTGATTTCTCAGGCTTCTGACGTGTAATTTCTTCAAATGTATATCCCGTCATAAACCGACGACTCGGTGTAACTGGTTTATATGTCTTTGCCACGTTCATTTCC
>VYFM01000072.1:4222-11297 GCA_009842375.1 Candidatus Poribacteria bacterium
TATACTCTCTATCACTGGAATCAGAGTTCCTTCAACCACTGTATTAATATCTTTTTTGGAATGGGGACGTCTTCCACGTTGATAGCGATTCATTCTACCCTTAACTTTCCCACGCACTCGCATCGTATGAACATCAATGATACTCCCCTTAATATCAAACAACTCTTCGGCTGCGCGCCGAATATCTGTTTTGCTCGCATCTCGACTCACTACAAATGAGTACTTATTATCCTCGCGGAGAAGCGTGCTCTTTTCTGTAATATGAGGTCGTAATATAACTTGATAATTATCTTTCATAACATTAGCCTTCTGAATCTACAAATTTTGCTTCCAAATTCTCAGCAGCTCGTTCAGTGAGGACAAGTTTGTCATGCCACAGCACTTGGTAAATATTAAGTATATCCCACGTACAGCAATTAACTTTCGGAATATTCCGTAGTGATAGATAGATATTCGGTTCATGTTCACCAAGAACGAACAACACTTTTCCATCTAAGTCTAATGCGTTTAAGACTGATACAATGTCTTTTGTACGCGGACGTTCAAGCGTAAAATCTTCAATAAGAATACACTGTTCATTTTGAAACCGATCCGCAAGTGCACTTTTTAAGCCAAGACGACGCACCTGTTTAGGTGTACGCTGGCGATAACTGCGCGGTTTCGGTCCAAATGTTACACCACCGTGTACTCGAAGTGGGGATCCCGCATCACCTGCACGTGATCTACCAGTTCCTTTTTGACGATACAATTTCTTACCACTTCCTGTAACTTCACTACGGCTTTTCGTAGAAGCTGTGCCACTTCTCTGGTTCGCGAGATACGCTACCACACATTGGTGAACAACAGCCGTATTTACCTCAGCGTGTGTAAACGAATCCGATAAACTTTTCTCGTGAAGCACTTCTCCTGAACGATTGTGGACATTTAAAGTTGCCATAACTCCTCAGCCTTCTCTCCGATGTGTATAACCTAACATAATTTACCCCTGCTATCCTCTTAGAGGTGCTGGGGTCTAATGTTACGATTGCATACAAGTTAACTTTCTGTGTTGTCTCCCTCTAAAGCCTTTACCGCCTTTTTAATCAAAAGGATTCCGTTAGGAGGTCCTGGAATTGCTCCCTTAACAACTAACAAATTCCGTTCTGCATCGGCTTGGATAACCTGTAAATTTTGGACGGTGTGTCGTTTAGCACCATATCGTCCTGGCATCCGCTTTCCCTTAAAAACACGAGATGGTGTAGCACTCGCGCCGATTGAACCCGTCCGACGAAGATCCTGCTCACCACCATGGCTCTTTCTACCACCTTTAAAGCCGTAACGTTTCACAACACCAGTGAAACCATGTCCTTTTGACGTGCCTGTCACATCAACGAGCTCGCCCTCAGAAAATAGACCAGCATCAACAGTGGCACCAACTGAAACTTCATCAAGGCTTTTTACACGAAATTCACGCAGCACTCGCGTCGGTGGTATGTCAACTTTGGCGAAATGTCCACGCTCAGGACTGTTAAACTTATGTTCTTTACGTGCACCAAATCCTAATTGAACTGCTTGGTAACCATCACGTTCCTGTGTTTTTACCTGAACAATTGGACAAGGTCCAGCTTCTATAACAGTCACAGGTATAGACTTTCCATCCTCTGCAAAGATTTGGGTCATTCCAACTTTTCTGCCAATAATTCCGTTAACCATTATCCTACCTCTACTATAGGAGTGTTATTTTGACATCAACCCCAGCGGGTAGGTCAAGACGCATCAGTGCGTCAACTGTCTTTGGAGCGGTTTCAAGAATATCTAACAACCGTTTGTGAATCCGCATTTCAAACTGTTCACGCGACTTTTTGTCAGTGAATGTTGAACGTTGAACAGTATAAATATGTTTCTTTGTCGGCAACGGAATCGGACCAGAAACTCGCGCCTGTGTCTGTTTTGCTGTTGTCGCAATTTGTTTCGCAGACTGATCAAGTAAACGATGGTCAAACGCCTTGAGTCGAATCCGTATTTTTTGATTGTTCATCTCTTGGTTCCTTATTCAAAAGTAACAGGTTATTACTCGTACTATTCTTAGTCTTATCCATGTATCTTGTCGAAGCTGTTCATGTTGTCTACATAGCCTTGAACGCTTCGACCAGATACAAATAACACGTTGTAGACTAAAATAACTGAGAATCAAAACCTTTAGAAGACCACCTTGTTACTCAAGAATCTTTGAGACAACACCTGCTCCGATAGTGTGACCACCTTCACGGATAGCGAAACGGAGTTGCTCTTCCATCGCAATCGGTTTTGACAACTCAACAGTAATCTGCGCATTGTCACCAGGCATAATCATTTCAATACCTTCAGCAAGATGCATTTCACCTGTGACATCAGTTGTCCGGAAATAGAACTGCGGACGATATCCACTAAAGAACGGATTCCAACGCCCACCTTCCTCTTTTGTCAGGATATACGCCTCAGCTTCAAATTTAGTATGAGGTGTAACCGTTCCCGGAATTGCCAATACCTGTCCGCGTTCAACATCATCTCGATCTATACCTCGAAGCAAGGCACCGATGTTGTCACCCGCTCTACCTTCGTCAAGAAACTTATTAAACATTTCCACACCAGTGACAACCGTATCACGTGTGTCGCGAAGACCAATGATCTCAACTGTATCATTGACATTTACAATTCCACGTTCAACACGACCTGTAACAACAGTACCACGTCCACTGATTGTAAAGATGTCTTCAATCGGCATCAAGAAGGGTTTTTCGGTATCTCTAACCGGTTCCGGAATAAACTCATCAACAGAGGACATGAGATCAAGAATCGGTTTACATTGATCACTCGCTGGATCACCAGCGGATTCCATTGCTTCCAAAGCTGAACCCGCGATGATCGGGGTATCGTCACCAGGAAATTCATACTCATCCAATAATTCGCGAACTTCCAGTTCAACGAGTTCAAGCAGCTCTTCGTCATCCACCATGTCTGCCTTATTAAGAAAGACAACAAGGGAAGGAACGTTCACCTGCCGGGCAAGGAGTACGTGTTCACGTGTCTGGGGCATAGGTCCATCTGCTGCAGATACAACCAGAATAGCACCATCCATCTGGGCAGCACCGGTAATCATATTCTTGATATAGTCAGCGTGTCCAGGACAGTCAACGTGAGCATAGTGACGGTTTTCTGTCTCGTATTCAACATGAGCCGTATTAATCGTAATACCACGTTCTTTCTCCTCGGGAGCCTTATCAATGTCCTCATAGGTCATCACATAGTCTTTGTCCGCGAGTTTGGATAACACCATAGTAATTGCCGCGGTAAGCGTCGTCTTACCATGGTCAACGTGGCCAATAGTTCCAATATTAACGTGTGGCTTTGTCCTTTCAAATGCTTGCTTTGCCATTTCTGTCCGAACTCCAAATTATAGATTTATATTATAAGGTTTGTAATATCGCTTAACCTTGGCTTACTCTATGTTCTCAAAAGAGCGTTTGGTATAGCGCACAACGTGTCTCAACTTTGTCCGAATGTTTTCAGACTTTCACAAATTACCTAACGAAAATCTCATTTCGACAAGTAATATTTATTATTCACTCTAATTATCGTCAAATGTGTATAATTTCAATAATCACAACTTAGTGCTTTTGTATGCTTTATCATTCTTTAGATGTTGATACAGTGTTTGATATCAAATCTTCCGCAACACTCGTTGGCACCTCTCTATAATGCGCAAACTCCATAGTATAGTTTGCACGCCCCTGTGTCAAGGAACGAAGGGATTTGACATAACCGAACATTTCAGATAACGGCACATCTACACGAACCACTTGAATTCGAGATTTCGTATGCACCTCAGTGTCCCTAATATGAGCACGACGGGAATTAAGATCGCCTATTACCTTCCCAAGATACTCATCTGGCACTATAACTTCAACTCCCATGATCGGTTCAAGTAATACTGAGCCTGATCGTTTCGCAGCATCCTTGAATGCCATCGAAGCAGCAATGGAAAATGACATCTCAGAGGAATCCACTTGATGGAAGGAACCATCTACGAGCCGCACTCCAACATCAACTACAGGATACCCCGCTAAAGTTCCAACATTCATCGCGGTTTCAATGCCTTTTCGAACCGCAGGAATGTATTCTTGTGGGATTACACCACCCTTAGTTCCGTCGGAAAATTCAAAACCCGAACCTTTTTCAAGCGGTGTAACTTCAATAACAACATGACCAAACTGACCTTTACCACCAGATTGTCGAACAAATCTACCTTCAGCTTTTACAGGTTTTAGAAGTGTTTCACGGTAGGCAACTTCTGGAGATCCTACATTCGCAGAAACATTAAACTCTCTTACAAGCCTATCCACAATGATTTCTAAATGAAGTTCACCCATGCCAGAAAGCAACGTCTGTCCAGTGTCAGGATCTTGATGGACTTTGAAAGTCGGATCCTCCTCAGCCAATTTTGAAAGAGCAAGATTCAACTTGTCAATATCTGATTGTGAACGCGGTTCAACTGCTATTGACATAACAGGTAACGGAAATTCCATTGTTTCCAAGGCAATTGGTGCTTTGGGATCACAAATCGTGTCACCTGTACTTAATTCTTTCAATCCAATCGCAGCGACAATATCACCCGCGCTAACCGATTGATGTTCTTCACGTTTATTCGCATGCATCTGCATCAACCTGCCAATACGTTCAAACTTTTCACGCTTACTGTTGTAAACGGTGTCACCTTTGTTCAAAACACCAGAATAGACCCTAAGATATGTCAACTTACCAACATGTGGATCCGTTGTAATTTTAAATGCAAGAGCACAGAACGGAGCATCCGTATCTGCTGATCGAGTTTCTTCTTCTTCAGTTTTCGGGTTGAAACCAACTATGGATTTGACATCGGTGGGGGAAGGAAGGTAGGAGACTATACCATCTAAAAGCGGTTGAACACCTTTGTTCTTTAAGGCACTTCCACAAAGCACTGGAACAACTTTGCTACTAAGGACTGCTTGCCTTAAACCCGTTTTTATTTCTTCCGGCGTAAATTCTACTCCATTGACATATTTCTCAAACAAATCTTCATCCCATTCAGCAACAGCTGCGAACAAATGATCCCGATATTCATAAACCATTTCCTCCATCTCTGTCGGAATATCTGTTTCATGAACAACAGTCCCTTGGCTACTTTCATCCCACAACTGTCCCTTCATTGAAATCAGGTCTACAATGCCTTTGAATTGTTCCGCTGAACCAATTGGTAGTTGGATAGGCACGGCTGTCGCACCTAAACGCTCACCCATCATTTCAACGGTTCGGAAAAAGTCAGCACCCGTTCGATCCATCTTATTGACATAAGCAATACGAGGGATTTCGTATTTATCTGCTTGTCGCCAAACAGTTTCGGATTGTGGTTCAACACCACCAACAGCACAGAAAACTGCAACTGCTCCATCAAGCACCCTCAAGGAACGTTCAACTTCAACCGTAAAGTCTATGTGTCCAGGAGTATCAATGATATTAATATGGTGTTCCTTCCAGTTACAGGTAGTCGCTGCAGCAGTTATCGTAATACCGCGTTCCTGTTCCTGCACCATCCAATCCATGGTTGTCGTGCCATCATCAACCTCACCGATCCGGTATACTCTACCCGTATAAAACAAGATACGTTCGGTAACAGTAGTTTTTCCCGCATCAATATGAGCCATTATTCCAATGTTTCGCATATGCGATAGGGCTGACTTACGTGGCACCCTAATATTTTTTTCCGCCACGGTTCCATTACTCCTGAATTCGACGGTCTATACTTCACCGCCACATAATATATATTTCTACTTATATTCTAGGTTCGTATTGTTACCACCTATAATGTGCAAAAGCTCTGTTCGCTTCTGCCATACGGTGTTGGTCCCTTTTCCTATTAATCGCAGCACCTTCTTCCTTCGATGCATCCATAAGTTCACCTGCTAAACGTGCTGCCATGCCTTTTTCACCACGGTCTCGCGCAGATTGAATAATCCAGTTAATCGCCAATGTCGTTCTCCGTTCAGTTTTTACATCAACAGGCACCTGATACGTTTGACTCCCAACACGTCGTGGACGAATCTCAAGCACAGGCTTTACATTGTTGATAGCTTGACGAAATACAGAAAATCCTTCCTCTTTCGTTCGATCCTCAATAATTTGAAAACTGGTGTACACAATCCGTTGTGCAGTCCCTTTCTTACCATCCCACATCAAGTGGTTAATAAATTTCGAAACTAATTTACTGTTATGAATGGCATCAGGGTCTACATCCCTTTTTGTGACGTTTCCACGCCTCGGCATTTATATCTCCTTCAGAAACTCACGACACGAGTAAAACTTAAACTTTTACTGTATTACAATCCATCGTGTCAAAAAAACAATAAAACGAATACTTCCACTATTTACACTATTTAACTGGGTTTCCGCGCACCATACTTTGAACGTCCTTGGCGACGGTTTTCAACTCCAGCCGTATCTAATTTACCACGAACAATGTGGTACCGCACGTTCGATAAATCCTTGACACGTCCACCACGAACTAACACGACTGAGTGCTCTTGTAAATTGTGGTCAATTCCAGGTATATAACAGGTCGCCTCATCAGCGGAAGAGGTAAACCTTACACGGGCTACCTTCCGTAAAGCAGAATTCGGCTTGTTTGGCGTTACCGTTTTTACCTGTAAACAGATACCCCTACGTTGAGGACACTGCTGGAGAATCGGGGATTTTGTTTTTTTACGATATTTCTTACGCGGTTTCTTGATTAACTGATTTATTGTTGGCATTTCCATACCTCACTGACATAGTGACAACAAGTCGAAAACTAATGAATATTGACAAAAGAAAAAGCCCTCAAAGGGCTTATAATACTCAACTGAACACGTTAACGTTGCTCTGAGGAAAACGACGTTAGACTGCTTCCAAATTGAATGCCCCCTGTGTAAAATTGTGGACAAAACTTTTTACTACACTCAAAACCTATATTATAAACATAAATACAGGTAATGTCAAGTTAAATTCAAGAATTTGCGAAAATTATTAGAAAATTGCTGTAAAA
>VYFM01000516.1 GCA_009842375.1 Candidatus Poribacteria bacterium
TTGTATTTCCATCCGATGAAACAGAAGCTAGGAAGCTCTTGCAGTTTCTAAATGAGGAACTTTTTCTCGGAGCTGTTACAAAGGATCTTTATGAAACTAATTCAAAAAAGAAAGTAGGTCAATAAGAAAAGGAAAAGGAATAACTATTGATGCTGTCATGCGAAAATACGGCATGAGCATAGACGACGTGCTGGATGTGCAATCAAGGCACGACGGTACCTTCACCATCGCAGCCGACGAACACTTGGCGGAAGGTGCATAGCAATCCTGCGCGTATGGCATTTGGCTGGAGAGAACTTCTATTTCTGACTGGAAACTTGATACATTCTGTAGGAGGGAACTCCGATTCCCGACTATATTTGTATTGTCGAGATTCGGAGATCGCTCCTACAGAAACGGTGCCTGTTGTATCAGGAAACCAGATACCCGATTATTCCGATTCCTTTCGGGCATAAGGCGACCCCTTTGTCCTTTTGCTGTTTTGGAAACCAGGACTCAAACGTTCAAGCAGCCGATCTGTAATATCAAGCAATCGCTGATTCAACGTATCGGACATCTTCAACAAAGAGAGATATTCCTTATCCGTTTCAGGCTTGTCAACCTTCGCTGCCTCAATTGCTGTCTCCAATGTTTGCAATTGCTCTGTAATCTTATCAATCTGATATTCTATCAGTGTCGTGCTGCGATTAACAACCGTCTCATAATGGTTTCTAATCGTATCCATCTTCGCTTGAAAATGCAGATCAAAAAGTTCCTTATATTTCGAACTAGCAAACCGAGGACTTGACAGATCAACTGAACGAAGCTGCTCACAGATTGTAACGCGGATTTCACGTGCCTATTTTCATCTGCTGCCGCTTGTTCCCACAAAATATCATCCTTCTCCATAAAATGCGAGACAATACTTGTTCGTGAATAGCCTTCAGCAAACATCTGCAAAGCCTGTTCCAGTTGTCTTTCTGATAATCTCATGATGTAAAAACCTCCAAAATTTACGGGTAAATACGGGAATCCTCCCGAAACCCAAAATGTTCATGTAATATATATTATTACATAAACAAATAACGTATGTCAAATAAAAATATACTTATTAATTGCTTTTTTATGTCATTTATGGTATATTTTAACGGAAATCTTGATAAAAACCCCTCTTTCTGTAGGAGGGAATTCCGATTCCCGACTACTGACATGACTCATAATTTTGGAGCGAGGCAACACAATGGTAAGGTCTACACGATGTCAAAGCAACAAGGAGGCAGTAATTCATGCTTGAAAGACGTTTAGCAGAACTCTGGAGAGATTTGCAGGGCAAAAAACCGCATCTACCGCATTTCTTATCAGAAATCCGTTTGGATGGTATCCGTGGATTTAATAACTTGCGTGTAGTGTTTGACTATCCTGTTAGCGTCATCGCTGGGGGGAATACTACCGGTAAATCCACAGTGTTGTTTGCTGCATCGTGTGCCTATAAGGTGCCGAAAGCAGGTGTTAGGGATTATGTGCCATCCACTTTGTTTCCTGATTACCGCCCAAAATTTGGAGAACGGGAGGATGTGCGCCAAGAGGTTACAATAGAGTTCAATTATCTGACACTTGACGGACCACTTTCCATGCGTTGGCGGCGCGGTAAAGGTTGGAATCGGAGTTTCCTGGGTCGTAAAAACGCCAGTCAACCGGAACGACAACTCTATCTTAGAACACTAAGCAACCTGAGTAACCCATCTGAAGTGCGAAGTGTTCTCAATATGTCACGTCTGAAGTCTCAACCGGAAGAAACACCGCTGACAGCCGCACAGATTGAGTTTGCCCATCAGATGCTCCCCTTTAGGTACTCAGAGGTTGTTGATCTATCCGACGGTAAAAAGAATCTTCTTTTTGCATCACAGGAAGGTGGTGCTGCTTACTCTGAATTACACATGGCTGCAGGGGAACGTGCTATCCTACGACTATCGCAAGAAATTACCCAACTCAACGGGGCACTCGTGCTTATAGACGAAGTAGAAGCAGGGCTACATCCTTGGGTGCAGCAGCTGCTCATGTTACATCTACAGCAGCTCGCACTACGCAATGATCTGCAGATTATTGTAACATCTCACAGTCCGGTTGTTCTCGACTCGGTACCACTCAACGGTAAGATTTTCCTTGACCGAGACGATTCATCTGGTGAAGTTGTGGTACGCCCAGCATACCGAGACCTAATTCAGAACGCTCTCTATGGACGCTCCAATGAGATGCTCAAACTACTCTGTGAGGACGAAATCGCTGAAGGTATTTTGAAAGGTGTTTTTGATTACCTGCTACCCCAAGAGAGTATCCAATGGGAAGCAGTTCATATCGGACGGGACACTGGAGCAAGTGAGTTTCCACTACACGCACAAGCATTAAGAAAATTTGGTCAGATCCAAGATACGATCTTTATACTCGACGGTGACCAACGTGGCAGTGAAATAGAAAACAAAATACAAGAAGCAGCTGGACGCGCTGTCAACGTCTCAATACTATTTCTTCCCGGCAGAGAATCACCAGAAAGTTGGATATGGAACATGTTAAAAAATATCCATCCCGACGTAGTAGGTAAACACCTGGGAATTGAACGTAGGGGTCTATCAACCGTAATGCAACAATTAGATGCTATATATGACGCTGCATCTGAGTCGCCTTCAGAAATTGCAAAAAACAAATTCCGGAGTTTGTCCGAAGAACTTCGGAGAGATACAACAGAGCTATGTCGGATCATCGCGCGCCTTGAGGCAGATAACAGTGATAGCGATATACAACCCCTTGTGAATGATTTACGAGGAATTTTAAGACAATGGCGCGGGTAATGAGGATATAAACATGAATACCATCCGTATTTTCATCAGTAGCGTCCAAACAGAATTTTCACAAGAACGGAAAGCACTGCAAGACTTTCTACAGAACGACCCGTTGATGCGAAGGTTCTTTGATGTTTTTCTATTTGAGGATGTCCCGGCGTCAGATCGCCGTCCTGATTCGCTCTATCTGAACGAGGTAGAACAGTCCGACCTCTATGTTGGGTTATTCGGCAACGACTACGGCTTTGAGGATGCCGAAGGTATATCCCCAACAGAACGGGAATACGACCAAGCAACCGCCTCCGGTATACACCGACTTATTTTTGTCAAAGGGACAAATGACAACGCGCGACACCCGAAAATGCAAGCACTCATCCGTAAAGCGCAAGCCGGACTTATCCGAAAACGATTTAACACCACGGATGAATTAGTAGCAGCTCTCTACGAAGCATTAGTCGAATACCTTGATAGCAAAAACCTTGTCCGTTCAGGTCCTTTTGACGCGGCACCATGTTTAAATGCCTCGTTGGACAATCTCGATTCTGAACGTATGGCTCGGTTTATCCGCAGAGCACGTATGGCAAGAGCTTTCCCGCTAACTGAAGATGTTTCAATGGAAGAATTATTAGGACACCTTAATCTCCTAAATGATGGACGACCAACGAATGCTGCAGTACTACTGTTTGGCAAATCACCACAGAATTTTCTAATTTCTTCTGCGATTAAGTGTGCCCATTACCACGGAACTCAGGTAGCAAAACCAATCCCGTCACACCAAATCTACAATGGAACAGCGTTTCAACTCGTTGATCAGGCAGTGGATTTTGTACTCAGTAAGATCAATCTATGGGTAGGGACACGCGCAGAAAGCGTGCAAGCACCCGTAGCCTACGAAATACCAAAAGAAGTTGTAACGGAAGCCATCGTCAACGCCGTAGCACATCGGGACTATACCAGTAATGCCAGCGCCCAAGTGATGCTGTTCTTAGATCGACTTGAGGTCTGGAATCCCGGTAGATTACCATCACCTTTGACTCTGGAACAACTGAGAGATACACATCCATCAATCCCGAATAACCGATTACTTGCACGGTCGCTTTACCTCAATCGATACATTGAGGAGATGGGAACAGGGACATTAGACATGATCAGCCGTTGCAGTGATGCTGGTTTACCCGAACCGGAATTCGACGACAGTAGCGGATTCAAGATAACGATTTGGCGTGGTACACCAGAGTCACTGCCAGAGTCACTGCCAGAGTCACTGCCAGAGTCACTGCCAGAGTCACTACAATCCAGAGTATTAGCACTGCTTGCTAACGGTCCCATGCAAAAATCCGAATTGTCCAAGAGTTTAGGACAGAAAGCAATTTCTGCACGACTTAATGCGGTTGTACGAGAACTTCTAACGGAACAGTTCATTGAATTTACAATACCTGACAAACCCAACAGTCGATTACAAAAGTATCGTTTGACAGACAAAGGAAGAAGAAAACTTAGGAATCTCAAATCAGGAAATGCAGTATAAGATGCAGTATATGTGCAGACAGAATTGCAATACATCTTTGTAGGAGCGATCTCCGAATCGCGACAATATAAAATATAATCGGGAATCGGAGTTCCTCCTACCATCTGAATTGGGAATAACAAAGTTTCGTGTCCTTTGTAGCACAATCTGTTAGACTGTGTATTCAGTGTCACGTTACAAAGAAACGCAACAACTACAAGGGGAGAGACAAACATGACCATCATTCGCGAAACAGAACAAGATACGCAAAAACGCGTCATAGAATTCTTTCAAGATACCTTAAACTATACTTATCTCGGCAACTGGGCGGATAGCATTGAAGAAAACAGCAATATCATCCCTGAAGACCTTACTGACTGGCTGCGGAGACAGGGAAACGACCCTGAACTCATCAACAGAGCGGTGTATCAACTACAACAAACATCCAAATTCGGTGGAAGCAAAACGCTTTATGATGCGAACCTTGAAGTCTATGATCTTTTACGTTATGGCGTGAAGGTGCAACCAGATGTCAGCGAACAACACAAAACCGTATGGCTCATAGATTGGGACAACCCAGAAAATAACGATTTCGGTATTGCGGAGGAGGTGGCACTCAGCGGAAAACATAACAAACGTCCGGATCTTGCGCTATATATCAACGGCATCGCAGTCGGTGTGTTAGAGTTGAAACGTTCCATCGTCTCTGTTTCTGAAGGTATCCGTCAAAATCTAACGAATCAAACGGAGGATTTCATTGAGTGGTTTTTCAGCACAGTGCAGCTTGTGATGGCAGGGAATGATACTGAAGGCATGCGTTATGGTGTTATCAAGACACCTGAAAAATACTGGTTGCGATGGAAAGAAAGATGTGCCCAACAAGATACTGAATCCAATCCGTTACTCAGAGAACTCAGTCACTTTTGCGACAAAGAACGATTACTTGAAATAGTGCGTCACTTCATTGTGTTTGATGCGGGGACAAAGAAGATTTGCAGGCATAATCAATACTTCGGTGTGAAGGCAGCTCAGGAACGCGTCCGAACCAGAGAAGGCGGGATTATATGGCACACGCAGGGCAGCGGGAAGAGTTTGACGATGGTCTGGTTAGCCAAATGGATTCTGGAAAAGATCCCTAACGCACGGGTACTCATTATCACTGACCGGACAGAATTGGACGAACAAATTGAAGGGGTTTTTAAAGGTGTCAGCGAGGACATCAAACGGACACAAAGCGGTGAACATTTAGTCCAAGTGCTTACCGATGCTTCAGAAAGGTTAGCTTGTTCCCTTGTTCACAAGTTCGCCAATAACGAGGAAACCAGCGAAGCCGATATTGATGGTTATGTGGCAGAATTTAAGCGGCATCTACCAGATGATTTTCAGGCAAAGGGCGATTTTTTTGTCTTCGTAGACGAATGTCACCGCACACAGTCAGGCAAACTGCACATGGCGATGAAGACACTATTACCCGATGCAATGCTGATCGGCTTTACAGGAACACCCTTGCTCAAAAGCGACAAACAGCGGAGTATCGAAACCTTCGGTAAATATATTGACACCTATAAGTATGATGAGGCTGTCCATGATGAAGTGGTGCTTGACCTGCGGTATGAGGCACGTGATATTGACCAAGAAATCACTTCACTGGATCGGATCGACCAATTTTTTGATAGCAAAACCCGTGGGTTAAATGATATGGCGAAAGCACAACTCAAAGAACGTTGGGGAACGATGTTAAATGTAGAAAGTTCAATGAATCGGTTACGGAAGATAGTCGCAGACATAATTTTGGATATGGAAACCCGCGATCGGCTGAAGAGTGGAAAAGGAAACGCCATGCTCGTCGCAAATACGATCCTTTCAGCCTGTCGGCTCTACAATCTTTTTCAGGATACCGAATTGCGGGGTAAGTGTGCAGTCGTGACATCCTATAGACCTACCACAGACTCCATCAGATTAGAGGAAACCGGTGAAGGACTTACCGAAAACCAGCAAAAATACAATACCTACCGAGAAATGCTCGCTGCTCACTTTGACGAACCAGCAGATTCCGCGATGCACAAGGTTGATCTGTTTGAATTGGAAGTAAAACGTCGTTTTATTAAGGAACCCGCACAGATGAAACTCCTCATCGTCGTGGATAAATTACTTACAGGTTTTGATGCACCACCTGCCACCTATCTCTACATCGACAAAAACATGCAGGATCACGGGTTGTTTCAAGCAATATGTCGCGTCAATCGTATTGATACTGATGACAAGGAATTCGGCTACATTGTTGATTATCAAGACTTGTTTAAGTCCTTGGAAGAAGCGATGATAGACTATACAGGTGAGGCATTTGATAACTTTGATGTCGAAGATGTTGAAGGGTTGTTGAAGGATAGACTGGAAAAAGCGAAAGAACGGCTGGAGGATGCACGCGAAGCAATAAAAGCGTTGTGTGAACCGGTTGATCCCCCGAAACATATCAACGATTATATCCGTTATTTCTGTAGCAACGAGAATGCGACCCCTGAGCAAATCAAAACCAAAGAGCAGAAACGCGTCAACCTCTATAAGTTGACTGCAGCCTTGGTGCGTGCGTATGCTAACCTCGCTAATGAAATGGAGAAAGCCTGTTATACTGCCGACGAAGCAAGAAAAATCAAAAAGGAAGTGGAAGACTATGAATATGTGCGTCAACAGGTGAAACTGGCAAGTGGGGATTATATTGATCTGAAGATGTTTGAACCTGATATGCGTCATCTATTGGACACATATATCCAGGCTCAAGATAGTGAGACGGTCGAAATATTTGAAAATATTCCGCTTGTGCAACTGATTGTTGATAGGGGTGTTGATTCGGCTATTGAGAGTCTACCTGAAGGCATCCGCACAAACCAAGAGGCGATGGCAGCCACAATAGAAAACAACATTCGGCGCGTCATCGTAGACAGGACAGAGATCAATCCAAAATATTATGAAGATATGTCTCAACTGCTTGATGAACTAATTCGTCAGCGGAGACAAGATGCTATCAATTATCAACAATATTTATCTGAAGTTACGAGGTTGAGCAGGCAGGTAGATGAGCCGCCTACCGAAGACTACTCATCAAATATCAGTACACAAGCAAGACGCGCTTTCTTTGATAACTTAGGCGACATTTCCGCTGAACAAAGAGGGGCAATGGCTATTGCTTTAGATGAGGCAATTAAAGTTGCGAGGGGTGATGAATGGAGAGGTACTGAATTCAAAGAACGTGAAGTTCGTTATGCTATAGCAAGAGTTATCAAAGATGAGTTTGATGACGATACTACTGACGTTGATATGATTTTTAATATAGCGAGAAGCCAAGATGAATATTAGGTAGGAGGGAACTCCGGGGAATGCCTAAATGGCATTCATACCGTTGATTTGGATTCCCGACCTTCTTGTAGGAGGGAACTCCGATTCCCGACAAAAACGGGTCGCGATTCGGAGATCGCTCCTACAAATATAAGTCAGAATGAATACAAAAACTAACAAATACAACATTGAAATAAGCGGTCTCTCTATTGAGGTAGTTCATAAAGACATCAAGCATTTCTATATTGGTGTCCATCCACCGAATGGACAAATACGTGTATCTGCTCCGCTGCGACTTGACGATGACGCTGTGCGAATGGCAATCATTTCACGACTCGGATGGATACGCCGGAAGCAGGCATCGTTTGTAAAACAGAAACGCCAATCACAGCGAGAATATGTTTCAGGTGAAAGCCATTATTTTGGGGGTAAACGTTACAGATTGAAAGTAACTGAACAGAAATGTCCGCCAAAAGTTCAATTACTCAACAATACCAGAATCGGACTCACGGTGCGTCCAGGTACAGATCGGGACAAACGTGAGGCGGTACTATATAAATGGTACAGAGAACATCTGCACGAACAAATTCACCCGCTTCTCACCAAATGGGAACAAAAGATGGATATATCTGTCAATGAGGTTCGTATCAAGAAGATGAAAACGCTATGGGGTTCCTGCAACATTGAGGCAAAACGGATCTGGCTTAATCTGGAGTTAGCAAAGAAACCGAAATCGTGTCTGGTATATGTATTGGTTCACGAGATGACACATTTATTGGAACGTCATCATAACGACCGGTTTCGTGAGTTGATGGATACGTATTTACCGCAATGGCGCACCTACCGGGACGAACTGAATGCTGCCCCACTTGCGTATGAAAACTGGGGATATTGATGTATGGGTCGCACATGTGCGCGTGCTGCTCATGTGCTGCAGTTGACTGTGTGCGATACGCGCACATGTGCTGCTTGCTATTGTAGAAGAGAACTCCGATTCCCGGACAAAATAACTGGACAAAGCACTACGCAATTGGTGGTTTGCCTTTATTCACAAACAATGAATTCAACGCATCTGCCAAAACCTGATTAACAGTCTTTTCTTCTTCAGCACAAATAATTTTTACTTGCTTCAAGACCTCTGGCTCGAAATATCCGGATATGTGTCGTTTGCCGCGACGAGAAGGCGGCACCTTATCATCCACTTTTTGTTCCTTTACTGGTGTTTCAGGTGAAGTTGGTGATTCTTCTGCCTCGGTTTCCTGTCCATATCCATCTAATAGTTCAGTCAGTTTTGTTTTTGCTGGCATCTATTTATACCTCTATTTCCTTTATAAGATATTTGTATAGTGCGTGGACTTCGTTACTGGCTTTACTACGGGGTTCAGTCTCTTGCACTGTCAAACCGTCGATCAGAGCGTGGACAAATGCCATACGATGTCCAAGTGAACAAGGCGCACACGGCACACCATAAGATTCTATTGCCTTCCTTGCTTCGTCTGCTAGTTTCCCACGCGCAGGCGTTCCGTTGAGAACAACGCGCGCAGGAACGTTAGCAAGTTTCACAACATCAACCGTTGCACCTATAGCGATTAAATCTAAACTTGCTGGTCGGCACGGTATCAAAGCGATTGTCGCGACACGCGCCGCCGCAAGCGCAGATGTTTCTGCATGTGCAGCAGTGTCTATAATCGCTATGTCTACACCGCTCTCTTCTGCTTTTTTTAAAAGATCCGGTAACCTTGACGAATGGGCAGAAATCACCGCTGGTGTATCTTTCTCGCGTTTATCACTCCAGCTGATAGCACTTGCTTGCGGATCAAGATCAATCAAAGCAGTAGTAAGTCCTGCCTGTTCTGCCGCGACAGCCAAATGAACAGCGATAGTTGTTTTTCCTGTACCGCCCTTCCGAGAAAGAATTGCTAACGTTTTCATAACACCTCCGTGCGCGCGTGTCGCTCATGTGCATGTGTGCGTTGCACGCTCCTGTGCTGCGATTGACCATGTGCGATACGCGCACATGTGCTGCAGCTGCTCGTATAAGAGAAAAACGTTGGTTTTCAAATTCAGTTTCATATCGCGCACATGTGCTATTATTGCTCATGTGCAGCTGTTACACATGTGCGCGTATTATATATGTGCGACCTTCAACACTTCACTTGACTTAGATAGCCAATTTCCGAACGGGATAATTTTATAATAAAGTCCATAATTATTTACATACTTTTGCACCTGTCTAATTTCCCTCGCTTGTGGGGATAAATGGGTAGTCGTCTTTCATGTGTAAACTTAATTGCGGATTCCACTATAAATAACATATACTTCATGTTGTGATACGGTTTGACCTTTTCGTTGTAGGTATAGACAAACGAGAAAAGGGGCAAAAGATATAAACATAGATCCACCTATTCCAAACGAATATCTTGCATATTATATCATGTTTTACATGAAATCAAGAAAGATAGAGTATTAATAGATCATACATTCAGGACATACTGTAAGTCTTAATCAAATAATTCTAAAATGTAGTTGTGTAAACAGAATTCAAAGCTGCCAAGCGTTGGTAGCTTTTTATGCTTTAATATTATCATTATGAAACTCACGCTGACTATCGCAAAACGAAACGTGACTGCTGTGAAATGTCCCAATCTGGTGCTTTATCGTATCGCAGCCTATTGTGGGATCACATACCAAATACATCGGAACTGGTTAAGAAACGGAGAAAACTACCAGAAGCAGATTGAAGATGGAAAGACATTGTACCTTCTAAAACACCTATAGATCTAAAAACAAACTTATAGCCTGGTAGACACGTTTTCTAGGACAATCTCGCGACGAAATAGATTTATATAATCGGGTTTATTCAACGCTAGCAAGAAGGTGGGCATGTGCAAGGTAGAGGGGCCCATAAAATGAGCAGGCAAAGTGGAATAATGGATGCACCTACCCGTATGAGGTAGGCAGATGTAAATGGATTATTCGTTAATTTGTGAAGTTAATTCCATGTCAATTACATCTACTCATAAGAGGTGGACAGACAGGGAACAAGGAAACGCCTGCCCATAAGGTCGTTAAGGTTCTACGCGGTCAAAGGGGGTGAGGATGTCCAGGCAGTCGCCGTAGTAGAGGGTGTTAAAGTAGGGTGTGATGTTCATGGGAGTAAAGATTTGGCATATTCTACATCATTATGGATTTTAGTTAACTCTCTTAATGCTATTACAGCCCACTTGTCAACATAGGCTTGTGAAAATTTGACAGGATGATATGTCTCCGTTTCGTGATTATAACGGAGACGGTGTTGTAGTCTCCATATATATCCAGATGTGGAGGAGTGTCCTAACATTTTATTGACTGCTCTAGACCATTCAGTAATATCCTTATATTTATCTATAAATTGAATCTGATACGCAACAAAACAGTATTTCCAAACATTTCTCCTTTTATCATCAACCTCATCTTCAGGACGATTTGCTATTATTATTTC
>VYFM01000270.1 GCA_009842375.1 Candidatus Poribacteria bacterium
GCGTAGTGAAGTCCGACATGGAAAACTCAACGAAATCGGACATGTCGGACTTCACTACGCTCACTCCGACCTACAGAGTTTATTATGACAAATTATCATTTAGAAATTGTATTATAATGAAAAGAACTCTCCCCTCCATTGCATTACATACTTTAGATTCAGATCCCGTTTTCCAAGATTATACACAATGGCATCTACCAACAAGCGCGAAAGCACGTCTTGGCAAAGGTAGAATAAGCGATGTCCTGAATCCTCCTGAAATCGCATACTCTCCTGATGGGAAGCGTATTGCTGTAGCAAGTGCCATTGGTATTTGGATATATGATGCACAGACTGCAAAAGAACTTAACTTACTTACAGGACATACACTTGATGTCACAACCGTAACTTTCAGTCCAGATGGGTCTATATTGGCAAGTGCAAGTGGTGACCATACTATCCGTTTGTGGGATATGCACACCTGTGCACATATCCAGACTTTGAGTAAGCATGCATGTCGTATCCACAATGTATCTTTCAGTCCAAGTGGGTCTATGTTGGCAAGTGCAGATGAGGACAATAACATCTGTCTGTGGAAAATACAAACAAGTGAAATAATACATAAACTTACAGGTCATACGGACAGTGTTAATTATGTTGTTTTCAGTCCAGATGAGAAAACATTGGTAAGTTCGAGTTGGGACTCTACTGTACGTTTCTGGAATGTGCAAAGTGGTACATCTCTTCAAACGCTCACAGATCATACATCTGCTGTTAGTAGGGTTTCGATTAGTCCAGACGGAAAGACACTCGCGAGTTCAAGTATGGATAAGACCATTCGTTTGTGGGATATGAGAACAGGAGCATTCCTTCGAACACTTACAGGTCATACGGGTCGGGTTACTAATGTCATATTTAGTCCAGATGGTGAAATACTTGCGAGTACTGCAATGGACTTTGACACTGACGTACATTTGTGGAACGCACGGACAGGCACACCACTACAGAAACTAAAAGGACATACGAGGAAAGTTAGTAGTCTTGCATTTAGTCCGGATGGGTCTACAATGGTTACTGGTAGTGGTGACAGTACTGTCCGACTATGGGATGTGCAAACTGGAACATGTCGTGAGACAATCGAAGATCATACCTTTCGTGTCAGGAGTGTTGTTTATAGTCCGAACGGTTCTATGTTGGCGTGTTCTGGTTGGGATGAAACTATACTTGTAATTGATATGCATACAGGTGAAGAACTTATCCGACTAAAAGGACATAAGGCTGATGTTGTTGGTCTCTGTTTCAGTCCAGATGGCAAGATACTGGCAAGTGCATGTTGGGATAGAACAGCGCGTTTGTGGGATGTTAAGACAGGGGCATCAATGCACATACTGACTGAGCATCGTGATTTTGCCAATTGTGTTGTGTTCAGTCCGGATGGAAGGATACTCGTAACCGGAAGTAATGACACTGATTTGTGTTTGTGGGATGTAGCAACAGGAAAACTTCTATTGACAATGACAGATCATAAGGAAAGTATCAATAGTGTAGTTTTCAGTCCGGATGGCGAGATCCTTGTGAGTTCGAGTGATGACAAAACTATACGATTTTGGGATGTCCATACTGGATCACTGATGCGGACATTGGATGACCATACAAAGTCGGTTTATTGTGTGGTATTCAGTCCAGATGGGAAAACTCTTGTCAGTTCAAGTGATGACCGGACAATACGTTTTTGGGATATACAAACTGGAGCACTGATGCGGACTCTCACAGGACATACAGACGGTGTATGGAGTGTAGCATTCAGTCCAGATGGAACAACACTCGCCAGCACAAGTAGAGATACTACTGTCCGTTTATGGGATATACAAACAGGTACACACCTGAAGACTCTCAAAGGACATGCAAGATTGGTTTATATAGCTGCATTCAGTCCAGATGGAAAGACACTTGCAAGCGGGAGCAGTGACGGGACCTTGCTGCTATGGGATCTCTCCTGACTTGGTTAATTAGGTATTGCTGTATATATTGGTTTTGGATACACCTACCCTCACATAATAAAATCATACTTCCTACCATATATCATTTCGTCAACTCTAATCAACATAACCCGTAAACCTATAAACATCCAACGATTACTTTACCCAGTAAAATACACACTATTTCTCATAACGTCAATTTGTGCATCCACAACCTGCGTAACAGTAAAATGTGTAACGCAGAACACATATCAAATAAAAGGACAAACTTTATAGTGGAAAAATTATTGTTTTCAGTTCTAATCATTGGACTTTCAACATCTCTTTTAGCACTAAACACCCTGGCTCAAGACTACACACAATGGGGATTACCTGCAGGTGCGAAAGCACGTCTCGGTAAAGGTGCAATAAGAGAAATAGCATTTTCCCCAGATGGTAAACAATTTGCTATAGCCAGTAGCATTGGTATTTGGATTCACGATGCACAGTCGACAGAGGCACTCAACTTCCTGACAGGACATACGGGTACTGTCAGAAGTGTCGCGTATAGCGACGATGGATTAATATTAGCTTCTGGAAGTGAGGACAATACCATACGTTTATGGGATGCACGTACCGGCACACATATTCGAACATTGACAGGACATTTGTCTTCTGTCAATGACATTGTTTTCAGTCCAGATAGTAATACATTAGCAAGTGGGAGTAATGACAGCAATGTCCGTATATGGGATGTACGAACAGGGACATCTCTTTTGACACTGACAGGACATTCCCGTATAGTATCTGGAGTTGTGTTCAGTCCAGATGGTAAGACACTCGCAAGTGCAAGCTGGGACCAAACCGTCCGTATATGGGATGTGTCGTCGGGAAAGCCTATACAAACACTTGCAGGACATACGAAACATCTCTTGACAGTTGACTTTAGTCCAGATGGCAATACAATTGCGAGTGGGAGTTGGGACAGAACCGTCCGTATATGGGATGCGAAAACAGGAAAACACCTTCGCTCCTTAACAGGTCATAAAGGAGGGGGTGTGATGAATGTAAAATTCAATCCTGTATATAGTAGTATTCTCATTAGTACAGGGGCATGGGACGGCACTATTCGAATAAATGATATTCAGACAGAAACACACCTTTGGACTTTGAAAGGGCATCAACCAGGAGGTGTATTGATAGCAGCATTTAGTCCGGATGGGAAAATGTTGTTAAGTGGAAGTTTTGATGGAACATTATGTTTGTGGAATTTAGAAATTGACGAACCAATCCAGAGACTAACTGGATATTCTAATAAAGTTGATAGTGTTACATTCAGTCCGGATGGAAATTTACTTGCAAGTGGTGGAGGTACAGACAAAACCGTGCAATTGTGGCAAGCAGATACCTACACGCTGCTTAAATCATTGATTGGACATACATGGGAAGTTAATTGTGTTGTATTTAATCCGGATGGAAAGATAATTGCAAGTGCTGATAATGACAATATCGTACACTTTTGGAATGTGCAATCGGGATCTCAAATTCGAACACTCCCAAAACATAAAGACGGAATCTCATGCATTGCATTCAGTCCAGATGGAAGGATAATTGCAAGTGGCAGTTGGGATAATACTATTCGTTTTTGGGATGTGGAAACAGGAGAAGCATTACATGAATTGACAGAACATACAGATAGAGTCAGTAGTGTTGTGTACAGTTCGGATGGCAAGATGTTGGCAAGTGGAAGCTGGGATGATACTATCTATTTGTGGGATGTACAGAGATACAAACCGATACGAGTCTTATCTGAACACACACATAATGTCGGTAGTTTGGCATATAGTCCAGATAACAAAACGCTTGCAAGCGGGAGTTGGGACAAAACCGTTCGTTTATGGGATGTGCACACTGGGGAACTCCTTTGGACATTTATGGGACATACTAATAGTATAAACAGTCTTGATTTTAGTCCGGATGGTAAGGCTCTTGTAAGCGGTAGTTCTGATGGTACAGTGCTGGTTTGGAAACTCACACATGGAACTGTGAATTAGATATTCAGCAGCGATTAAGATACTTGACCAAAAATTAAAAAGGCGGTGCAGTCAAACGCACAAATGAGCGCGACACCTCATCCAATTCTTCACGAACCCCCGTATCCAATTTCCAACCAACGCCTCCCAGTGTGTCGTCCAGTTGTTCAATCGTATCACTTCCACTGATTGCCACAGTGACTTCTGGGTGCGAAACAACCCACGCAATAGCAAGTTGTGCTGGTGTCTTACCTAACTCATCTGCCAGACGTTTGAGGGTAGCAATCACCTGTCCGGTTGCACCACGCATTCTACGATTATACTCGTCTGGATATCGTCTTGCCCAGAGTGTGCCTTCAGGTGGCGGTTCGTCAGGCGAATAAACACCGCTCAACAAACCAACTGATAACGGACTATAACACATCACACCAAGTCCTTCCTCACGCACCAATCCGAACATCTCGGTTTCCAAATCTCTGTTTAATAGGTTATACATATTTTGAACACACATATATTGTGTTGCATTAATGCTGTCAGCGATCCAGAGCGCTTTACAAACCTGCCATGCCTGATGATTACAACAACCAAGGTAGCGCACTTTTCCAGAACGGACAAGATCGTCTAATGCCCGGATAGTCTCCTCCTGCGGTGTGGTATCGTCCGCCATGTGAATCAGGTAGACATCAATATGGTCAGTGCCGAGTCTTGTAAGTGAACGGTCTATCTCACGCATGATGTGATATCGCGATAATCCATAGTCATTCGGTCCTTGTCCAATATGGCTGCAGACTTTAGAGGTAATCACTACATCATCTCGTTTACCTTTAATAGCCTTACCAAGAATAATTTCTGAACGACCGATGTTGTCTCGATCATCCATCGGACCGTATACGTTTGCACAGTCAATAAGGTTGATACCGTTGTCAATCGCATGCTCAATCAATCTTTGTGCCTCGTTTTCGTCTGACTGACCTCTAAGACCTAATCCCAACGCAAGTGGATTGACCTTTACCCCTGCTTTACCAAAATTGACATATTCCATAGTTTACCTCTTATAAATGAGCTCGTGTTAGTGTTCGTAATGCTTCAACAAGTCGCTGCATATCTGCTGGTTTTGGTGCGGAAAACATTAAAGATTTACGCGAAATAGGATGTTCAAATTGAAGGGTTCTTGCATGCAATGCTTGTCGTTTAAGGTGAATAAGCGCGTGTTTTATCGGCAGTGTATCCGCATCCTTCATAGCACGTTGTTCCCCACCATATATTGAATCCCCTGCAACCGGATGTCCAATATGCTGCAGATGTACACGAATTTGATGAAGTCGACCGGTTTCTAAAGTGAGTTGTACTAATGAAAATTTGTTGTATATTTCTAATACCTGATAATGTGTGACGGCATGCCTTCCGTTATTCTCAACAACAGACATACGTCTTCGATCACGTCGGCTGCGTGCAATTTGTGCATCAATTGTTCCAGTGACTTCAGATGGAATTCCGCATACAACAGTGACATATTGACGAGTGATGGTATGCTTTTCAAACTGCATGGAAAGTTCTCGATGCACAACATCAGTTTTCGCAGCCACAAGAACACCAGACGTGTCCTTGTCTAATCTGTGGACGATTCCGGGTCTTTCAACTCCACCGATACCAGACAGGTCAGTACAATGTGCAAGTAATGCGTTAACAAGTGTTCCTTCGTTCACGCCGCTTGCTGGATGAACAAGCATTCCTGCTGGTTTGTTGAGGACAATTAAGTCACCATCTTCATATAGAATGTCGAGTGGGATATTCTCTGATTGGATAGTTTCTAAAGGACGGGATTCAGGTAGTTTAAGACGTACTATATCACCAACCCGGAGCGTATAACTCGGTTGTTTGGCAATTTTGTTATTCACTGTGACAGTGCCATCACGAATCAGTTTCTGTAGATAGGTTCTTGATATATCTTCAGCAACACTCATTAGAAAACGATCCAACCGTTTTCCTTTTTGTTCTGCTTGGATGTGGTATATTTGCGTCTCATTTTTCATGGTTACGAAAGAGGAGACTTTTATCCCGTCACAGCACCTTCGGATGCTGATGAAACAGAGTTTGCGTATTTTGCCATGACACCTCGTGTATAACGTGGTTCAGGAGGTGTCCACTTCTTGAACCGTTCTTGTATTTCAGCATCGGAGAGCGTAACGTCAAGTTTTCGAGCTTTAGCATCAATAACGATTTCGTCACCTTCTTGGAGAATAGCAAGTGGTCCACCAGTTGCTGCTTCAGGAGCAACATGACATATCATAAATCCATGAGTAGCCCCGGAAAATCTTCCATCGGTCAATAGAGCCACATCTTCACTAAGTCCAGCACCGACGATTGCTGCCGTTACACCTAACATCTCACGCATACCGGGTCCCCCGATTGGACCTTCATATCGGATTACAATCACATCTCCCGGATTTATTTCGCCACCTTTGATGGCTGCAAAAGTGTCCTCTTCTCGTTCAAAGATACGCGCTGGACCACGATGTAATGTCTTCTCTTGTCCAGCCAACTTGATTACACATCCATCTGGAGCAAGATTGCCTCTCAAAATAGCGAATCCTCCTGTCTGTTTAAGCGGGTTATCAACTGCTCTGACAACCTGCTGTCCTTCAGTTTCAGTCGCTGCATTCGATTCTTCACCAATTGTTTTACCTGTAACAGTAAGTTCATCAGTATGGATTAAACCTGCTTCTGCAAGACGTTTTGTTAAAAACTGGATACCACCTGCCTCATATAGATCGGTAGCAACAAATTGTCCACCGGGTTTCAAGTCAGCCAATACCGGTGTTCTCTGACTGATCTCATGAAAATCTTCAAGGGTCAAAGGGATTTGTGCTTCGTAGGCAATAGCAAGTAGATGTAGAATTCCGTTGGTTGAACCCCCAGTGGCTGCAACGGATGTTATTGCATTTTCAAGAGATTTACGTGTGATGATTTGACTCGGACGACGATCAGCAGCAAGCATGTCCATAACAAGTTGTCCTGCTTTATATGCTTCATCATCCTTTTCTTCTACAGCAGCCGGAACACTACCGCTGCCCATTGGAGCAATACCTAACATTTCAACGGCAGTTGCCATAGTATTTGCAGTAAATTGTCCACCACATGCACCAGGACCAGGACATCCTTTACTTATCAGATCATCCAATTCTTCAACTGTTATTGTGCCTTCAGCATGTTGACCGACCGCTTCAAATACGTCTTGAATCGTAACATCCCGTCCCTGAAATTTACCGGGCATAATTGATCCACCATACAGCGTAAGTGATGGTATATCCAATCGTGCTAATGCCATAACGGTACCGGGGACAGTCTTATCACATCCGCACAACGCCACAACAGCATCAAACATATTTCCAATAGAAACTAATTCAATTGAATCGGCAACTACTTCTCGACTGATAAGCGAAGTTTTCATGCCTTCAGTACCCATTGTAATTCCATCAGAGATACTGACTGTATTGAATTCAAGAGGAGTTCCACCTGCATCGTGAATTCCTTGTTTTACCTTTGCAGCCAACCGTCTCAAATGAAAATTGCAAGGACCTATTTCAATCCAAGTATTCGCAACCCCGATAATTGGTTTGTCAAGGTCTTCGGGAGATAACCCTCCATCACCGAACATAAGCATTGTTCGTGCAGCGGCGCGGTCAGGACCGTCTGTAATCACATAACTACGGGGTTTGAGTTTATTGGACATGAACGTGAGTCCTCCTACAAAAAATAAATGCTGTAACCAATAACAAGATGATAGTCCCTATGTTGTGGACAAGAATTTATATTTATAATACTACATTGCAAATTCATATACAAGGTCAATGTTAGGAGCATCTTTGAGACGTAAAATAATGGTTCCTGCTTCCTGACGGTAAGCTTCCTGATACATGGTCTTTATTTGTGTGAGATCAAAGTGGTAATCTTCAGTCGGATATGCTTCACAGGTGTCACCGTTAGCATTATGTGCGATATAAATAGGTAACTGCACAGGAAATGATTCAAGAAATGAATCCGATGCAACTAAAGTAAATTGATGGGATTCACATCCTCCACTATAAGAAAGGTTGACCTTTAATGTATCACCATCAACTGATGCGGAATTCAATGCAAATTCATCAGTTCCAAACCTATCACCTGCATCACCGATGAAAACATTTCCCACATTGGGCGGCACTTCTCCATTTGTGTTATCATGTGAAACAGATGTGAGACCGTCAGGTTCTGTATTCAACTGACTATTGAACTGTTGACATCCTAATATAGATAGAACGGAAACACACAGAATCAATCTTACGGTGTAATAATGTTTCATGTTAATCTTCCATTTTAGAAGGCTTACTGAATTCCTATCCAACTACTAAATACACCACCATATTTTGCGATGAGACCTGCAAAAACAACTGATACCATAGACATTAATTTAATCAGAATGTTAAGTGATGGACCAGAGGTGTCTTTGAATGGATCGCCAACGGTGTCACCAACCACGGTTGCTTTGTGTTGCTCAGAACCTTTTGCACCATATTCATCTGCGTGCTTACCTTCTTCAATAAACTTCTTAGCATTATCCCATGCACCACCGGCATTTGCCATCATGATTGCTAAGACAAAACCTGTAGCTAAGCCACCCGCTAATAGACCTAATACTCCACCGACATTAAATATCAAACCTACCGCAACAGGAACAACAATAGCAATAAGCGATGGAAAAATCATCTCACGTTGTGCACCAGCAGTTGAGATACTGACACATCGTGCATAATCAGGTTTTTCTACGCCCTCCATTATTTTGGGGTTTGCGCTAAATTGACGACGCACCTCTTCTACCATTGCCCCTGCAGCCCTACCGACAGCCTTCATTGTCAGAGCACAAAAATAGAATGCCATTACAGCACCGATAAACAGTCCGATGAGAACTTGAGGGTTCATCAAGGTGACATTATAGTAATCCATAAATTGACTCACAGTGACCTTTATTGTATCGATACTACCTTCCCCTGGGATATCTAATTGGTCTTTTCCTGCTAAATGGATCAGACCATGACGAATCTCCTCAAGGTATGCTGCAAGAAGGGCAAGTGCTGTGAGTGCTGCAGAACCGATTGCAAACCCTTTACCTGTTGCAGCAGTTGTATTACCCAGGGCATCTAACTGATCGGTACGTCCACGAACACTTTCATCCAGTTTTGCCATCTCAGCGTTTCCACCAGCGTTGTCCGCAATAGGTCCATAAGCATCCGTAGCAAGCGTAATACCAAGTGTTGCAAGCATACCCACAGCAGCGATGCCGACTCCATAAAGTCCCATCAAAGGTTCATTCGCTCCACCAGGAAGATAATAACTAATTGCCACTGCGGCAATAATGGTTAGAACAGGTATTGCGGTGGATTCCATGCCAACAGCGACACCTTCAATAATAACCGTTGCGGGTCCGGTTTGTGCCTGCTTTGCAATAGCACGGGTTGGTTTATACTCGTGAGAGGTGAAGATTTCTGTAACTTTTCCGATAACCAAACCTGCGATAAGTCCAGTGACGATAGCACCCCAAACTTGCCATTCGTTGTCAAAACCTTCTTCTCTACCTAAATAGAGTAACACGGGTAAAGAAAGAATCGCGATTCCGATAGCACTACCGTTGATCCCAAGATTCAAGGAATTCATCAACTGTTTCATTGATGCTCCTTCTCTTGTCCGGACCATATAGATACCTAATATAGAAAGAAGCACACCGATACCAGCAATAATCATTGGAGCGGATAGGTATTTTATCTGAAGGGAAAGATTGTTGTAATCTTTAGCAGCAACAGCAGCAACACCAAGTGCAGCAGTAGCAAGGATTGAACCAGCATAAGATTCATAAAGGTCTGCACCCATACCTGCAACATCACCAACGTTATCACCAACATTATCTGCAATGACAGCAGGATTGCGCGGGTCATCCTCTGGAATTCCAGCTTCTACTTTTCCAACAAGGTCTGCACCAACATCAGCTGCTTTGGTATAAATACCGCCACCAACGCGTGCAAATAGTGCTTGTGTTGATGCTCCCATTCCGAAACTTAGCATAATGACAGTAATCTGTGGTAATGGGTTCCCCTCAAAAAATTCATTTGGGAAAAGATAGTACAGAATCAGAAACCAACCAGTAATGTCAAGTAGGGCAAATCCGACAACAATCAATCCCATGACTGCACCTGCACGGAAAGAGACCTTTAAGCCAGCGTTAAGACCTTTCATTGCTGCGCTTGTCGTCCGGGCAGATGCATTGGTCGCTGTTTTCATACCGAGAAAACCACAGAGACCAGAGAAAAATCCGCCGGTTAAAAAGGCAAACGGGACAACCTGATTTTGGGCATTTAGGACAAAAGCCATAAAAATAAAGATGGCACACAAGACTGCAAAGACGATACCGACTACCTTATACTGTTGCTTTAGGTACGCCATTGCCCCCTCGCGCACAGATTGCGCGATGTCACGCATCGTTTCATTTCCTTCATCCTGTTTCATCACAGAACGATAGAAATGATAAGCAAAACCTAAAGCTATAAGTGAACCGATAGGAGCAATCCACCATACAGACGGTAATGATGGATGAGGGTCAGATTGGGCAAAATCCGTGGTGGCTAAATTCAGAATTGGTAAGTAAATTAAGTATATCTTCCAATTTAACCACCGCTTTTTGCATGTGATTTCACGCATTAATTACCTCTCTTTTTGAGTTATTCAAAATCGCAATTAAAATACCTGAGTGCTTGTCCCACAAGGTAAAGTGATCCAGTAATGCATACCAAATCACCAGATAACGCTGACGATAACGCTTGCGAAATTGCCTCCTCTGGTGTAGGACATTGTGTTGTATTTTGACATATACCCGACCAAGCATCGTATATCATTTCTGCGGGTAGAACACGGGGGTTGTCTGGAACTTGGGTTGCAATCACGAAATCCGCTATCTTTGAT
>VYFM01000695.1:0-174 GCA_009842375.1 Candidatus Poribacteria bacterium
AAATGACAAAGGATCATTATCTTGTAGGTCGGAGTGAGCGTAGCGAAGTCCGACAGGATAGGACATATAGAACAGGACATGTCGGACTTCGCTGTGCTCACTCCGACCTACGGTATAAACTACAAAAGAGTCGGGAGGCATGCGGTGCGTGCGTGCTACCATGTCGGAGGTCGC
>VYFM01000695.1:184-10927 GCA_009842375.1 Candidatus Poribacteria bacterium
CTACAAAAGAGTCGGGAGGCATGCGGTGCGTGCGTGCTACCATGTCGGAGGTCGCGTTGCTCGCTCCGACCTACGGTATAAACTACAAAAGAGTCGGGAGGCATGCGGTGCGTGCGTGCTACCATGTCGGAGGTCGCTGCGCTCGCTCCGACCTACGGTGGGAGTGGTGTTGGGGAGGCGGATTCTGGGTGGAGGACGGTGATGTTTCCGTCAGCAGTGAGACGGACGGATTGCCAACCTAACGCGCCTGCGATGATCTCTACCGATGCAGTGTCCACGAATTCTCTGTCAACAAGGTGATATGCTAAGAGTGTGTCCAAGTTCTCTATTAAGACATAGAGATATGTGCCGTCTGATGCGATGGAACGGAACGTCGCACAGAAACCGAATTCAATGTCCTCCGATGGCATGCTTGTTCCGTTTGTGGTATATATCCGCACTGCCCCTGTTTCCCTGTCCAAGAAGCCTAACCTGTTTCCTCCAATAAGGGCGACATCCTGCCAATCGCCTGTGGGTAATGTGAAATCCTCTGTTGTTTGTGGTTGATATGTGTTGTCGTGGTAGCGGACGTTGCCTGCGTTGTTTAAGAAGATGATGCGGGTGTCTGTGCGTGCGACTCCACGCCAATTGCCTGTTCCGAGATGAATGTTGAATGTGCCAGTTTCCGAGTCTATGCGGTTGCCTTCTGTGTCGTAGAGGCGGAGTTCGCCTGATGTGCCGTCGAGTAAGCCGGACCCTGTGTCGTCTGTGTAGAAGGATGTCCAGTAGGGTTTGGTGTCGCCGATGATGTCAAAGGTTTGGGCGATGGTTTTGGTGCGGTCTTTGGCGATGTATTCTATGCACCAGTGTCCTGCGGGGACGATGCCGTGGATGTGGCGGTTGGTCGGATTGAAAGAGAGGTCGGAGGGGAGACCGGTGAGGTGGTAGGTGATGGGAGGAATGCCACCTGTTGCGATGGGTAGCGGGTGGTCTATGTAGCAGTCCTCGGTGAAGACGAGGTCGGGGATGGGGTCGATGGGAAAGGTAAGCGGGTCAACGATTGTGATACGGAAGCGGGTTGTGGCGGTCTGTGGGACGATGGACGTATCGTGTGCGATGTAGGTTGCTATCGTGGTGCCGGTGGTTGTTGGGGTGCCGGTGAGTTGGCAGGTCGTTTCGGTAAAGGTCAAGCCGTCTGGAAGTGTGGACAGGGTGTAGGTTATCGGGGGCAGTCCGCCTTTTGCTTTGGGTAGCAGGACAGGTGTTATCGGTTCGTTTTCGATGAAGGTGAGATTTTGCGGTGTTGGCACATCAAACGCGATGGGTGTTGTCGTGGTTGTGTATCGTGTGAAGGTGCGTGCTGTGATGCGGGTTGTGCGTGCGTCGAAGTCGTGTGATATTCTCAAGATGCGGAGCGGTGTCCATCGTAGGTGCGCAGTGAGTTGCTGGTCTACGACGAGGGTTTGTCCGAGTTTCAGATGTGGCGACCACGGCAGTTCAAGGTTGACTTCGTATTGGGTCTGTTGCATGTCGGTGAGATAGTCGTTGAGTAGGGTTTCTGCCCACGGGCGTTGTTGGGAAGTGAGCATGTCAAAGTTGAAATCACGGGGTTTCTCTCCGTTGTCTGCGATGGAGTCGGCGCTTTCGGTGTAGACCTCTGCCTTTGTGCCGTTGATGGGTGTGAGTTTCGCTGTGAGTTGGTTGTAGATGCCGAGAAAGTCGGGTTTGAAGTTGAGTTTTGCGAGGTTCTTTTTGTCGGGATGATTGAATACGAGTGCGTCCACGAATAGCACGGTGTCGCCTTTCTTGTGGGGTGCGGGTTGTGATCCTTCTGCGGCGCGTGTGAGGTTGGAGAGTTCGTTACTGCCGAGGAAGTCGTAGGTGATGAGTTCGTCGTTGATTAGCACGGTGCCTGTGTTGTCAAACCGTGAGGCATCTTGGACAATGAGGCTGGTTGTCGTTTCGGTGATGTCTGCTGTGAGTGTGGTTTGTCGGGTTCTGCGTGGTAGGAAGCTAAATTTGCCGTCTCTGTGGCTGATGGTGGCGTTTGTGAGCTTGGCGAGGGTATTGATGCGTTCCCACGCCTGTTTGTCGTTTGTGTGGAATGTGGGTATGCGTTGCGAGATGTTTTTACCGTATTGTAGCCAGTGCCAGTTGTTGATGTCGTTGACGGGTGGTTCGTTGAGTTTTGTGAGGTCTCCGTATCCTGCCCAGAAGTGGATTGCTTTGCCGTCTGAGATCATTGGGCTTGTGGTGCCGCCGTGTCTGCCGTAGCCGTTGTCGTCGTTTGTGTTTTGGAATGCGGATCGCCAGCAGAGTCCGAAGTCTATGTATTCGTCTCCGTCCAGTCGGATGAGGTTGCCTGTGTCGTCTGGGTATGGGTCGTTTGGTGTGATCTGGAGTGTGCCTGCGCGGACGATTTTTTGTGCGTGGGGTTGGTATTGGTAGTGTGAGCCTTCAAAGTAGTAGATTTCGCCTTTGTGGAGGACGGGTGAGCGTGCGGTACGGGTGAAGCGTTGATAATGCTTGACGGGACTGACGTTTCCACTTGCTACCTTGATGTTGATGAGGTAACCTTCGCTTTCGTTGTAGATGTCGGTTGGGTTGCCTGCCTTGATTTGTAGGACTGCGTAGAGTTCGTCTGCGTGGTGGATCATGTCGGAAATGGTGATGATTTGTGAGTCTCGGTTGCCTGTTGATGGGTGTGGCGGTGCTTTGAATAGGGGGTTGTCGCTGTTGTCGTAGGTTTTGTTGACGATGACATCTCCGTTGCCGTTGTCTATGCGTAGGATGGAGTTGCCTGCGTTCTGTTCTATCCACGCGTAGAAGGTGGTTTCGGGTGTGCCGCCGATGTAGCAGTCGCTTGAGCGGAGGCTGTCTGTTGGGATTGTTTTGATGGTGCGTTTCGTGCCGTCTGTTAGGTTGTAGGCGTGAAATCCGTTTTTGCCTCTGTAGATGAGTTCGTTGGTGTTGTTGATTGTAAAAGTGTTGCGGGTGTCGGGTAGCATCGGGTAGCGTGTGATGGTGTCTGTCGGGGGTGCGAATGCGCTGTAATAAAATCCGATTTGCGGTTCGTTGTCTGTGGTTGTCCAGAGGTCGTCTGTGAGGTTGTATTCGAGGATTTTGATGTGCGATGTGCCGGACTCCAGTAGGTCGTAGGTGCCTCGGACGAGTGTGTCGTTGTCGCCTTCTGTGAGGTGGACGGTTGCGAGGATGTAGAAGTCGTTGAAGTCTGCGGTTGTGAGTTGCCACATCTCGTATTGGCGCGTGATGCCGTTGATGGTGGTTTCGGTTGTGGCGATGCGTGTCCAAGTATCCGTTGCGACATCGTAGCGGATGAGGTGGTCGGGGATGTTGTTGTGTTGCTGCCCGTAGAGCATGTAGTATTGCTGGTTTGTTGGGTCGTAGGCGATGTCTTTGATGTAGCCGTCCCAGTTCCAGTGTTGTGCGAGTGGGGTCATGGTTGTTGCCTTTTTTGTTTTGAATTCCTTTTTTGTTTTGAATCGCGGATTTCGCGGTTTTTGTTTGAATCGCGGATTTCGCGGATTTCGCGGAGTTGCGCGGTTTTGATTTTGTGTCTATTTGCTTTTTGTCAGAATCGCGGATTACACAGATTTCGCGGAGTTGCGCGGTTTTGATTTTGCACAAACTGGAAAGTTTGTGGGACAAAGAGGGGGGTGGGTGGTAAGATGTCGGAGGTCGCTTTGCTCGCTCCGACCTACGAAGAGCAGGAGCACAGAGGACGCGGAGGGGTTTGTCAGAATCGCGGATTACGCAGATTACGCGGAGGAACGCGGTTGGGTTTTTGATGTGTTGTCCTTGTTTTCAATGGATTTAGATCAATTTTAGGAAAGGGGATTCGGATGTGAAGACTTAGAACTCTGCGTTTTTCTGCGTCCTCTGTGTTTCAGACGATTAACGTGTCGGACATCGCTCCGCTCAGTCCGACCTACAGGACAAATCCGTGTCGGGTTTCGTTGCTCTACCCGACGGACGAGATAAACTGCGTAACGCTCATCTATAAATGATTGACAAATTGTCTTATCCATGATATGCTTACCGTTTAGATTTAGATAAAGAGGTATTATATGTCAAATAAAAAAACATCCATTGATTCTGGTATCCGAGACAATCTCTTACGAGGAACAGTTCACGATTTCTTAGAAAAGGCAATTCAAAACGATTCCTCCCTATCTGTCGTATCAGCCTACTTCACAATCTACGCCTACGAAAAACTCCAAGACTGCCTTGACAATATTGACGAACTCCGATTTCTATTCGGCGACCCAGATTTCGTCCAACGTATGGATCCAAATAACAAAGATAAAAAATCGTTTGATATAAAAGATACTGGTTTAGAACTCAACCCACAACTCCGACAGAAACCGATTGCCAAAGCCTGTGCAAAATGGATAAAAGAGAAAGTAGAAATCCGTACTACACGCGAATCAAATCTAATACACGGGAAAATGTATCACATTGATAACAAAGGTATAGAAAAAGCTATAATTGGCAGCTCCAATTTCACTGTGCGTGGACTCGGTTTGAGTTCAAATAGTAGTAACATAGAACTCAACTTGGAAGTTGATAGTAACCGAGACCGAAAAGATCTAAAGCAGTGGTTTGATACAATTTGGAATGACGACAAACTGGTAGAAGATGTTAAAGAGTTAGTTCTCGCAAAATTGAAGCAGATAGGACAAGACCACTCACCAGAAATCATCTACTACAAAACACTATTCGAACTCTTTCGGGAGGAGATTGAATCCAGACAGAATAATGAAGAAAAACTGGTAGATATACACCTTTACGACACCGAAATATGGAAAAAATTATACAAATTTCAGGAAGAAGGGGCAAAAAGCGTTATTGCACGATTATTACGACATAACGGCTGCATCTTGGCAGATAGCGTTGGATTAGGGAAAACATACACCGCACTGGCGGTTATCAAGTTCTTTGAATTGCGTAACGAACGCGTACTCGTCCTCTGCCCCAAAAAACTACGAGAAAATTGGGCACTCTATCCTGCATACAATGCACAAGAAACTAATGAATTTCTTGACGATCAATTTGGGTTCACTGTTCTATCGCATACAGACCTATCACGATCCACAGGAGAATCCGGTAGCGTAAATTTAGAGAATTTCAATTGGCGGAACTTTGATCTAATAGTGATTGATGAATCACACAACTTTCGAAACGATAGCAAACCGCGTGAGGATAAAGATGGCAGTGTCCAACATACACGTTATTCTCGGTTGTTAGAAGAGGTTATCAAGGAAGGCACAAAAACCAAAGTTCTGATGCTTTCTGCAACACCAGTAAATACCTCACTCACTGACCTACGTAATCAAATATACCTGATGACAGGAAAACGAGAGGATGTCTTTAGAGAAACTTTAGGTGTCAGCAATATCAGAAATCTCATTCAGCAAGCACAAAAAGCTTTCAAAACATGGGAAGAGGATGCTACAAGAGACAAAACGGAGTTGCTCAACTCGTTAGGTGCAGATTTTTTTCAACTACTCGGAGGTATATCCATTGCACGTTCACGCAGACAGATTAAAGAATTCTATGCCGATGATTTAGAGAAATTCGGTGATTTTCCCCGTAAAATGCCTCCAGAAAACCATTACCCACTGACCGATCTATCACGCAATCTTTCATACAAAGAATTGGCAGATCAGATAGCGGATTTCGAACTTTCCATCTATCGACCTTCAAGTTATGTTGTTAGTGAAACTGCCAAACAAAGATTAGCCGCTGAAAAAAAGCGACTCCGTTTCAATCAGGAAGACCGTGAGAAATTTCTTATCGGTATGATGCAAACAAACTTCCTCAAACGTCTGGAAAGTTCAGCATATTCCCTCTTCCAAACTCTTGAACGCACAATCAAAAAACATGATGATATGATAGCGAAGATTGATAAGTTTGAACAGAAAAGTAATCTAACCGATGCACACGCTGATGTTCTGCCAGATGACGATGAGGAAGATGAGGAGTTTTTAATCAACCGCGCAAAAAACCCTTACCATCTACGCGAACTGAACTGTAAGAATTGGAAACAAGACATTATCAAAGATAAACAAACACTTACAGTAGCTTTGGAAAAGGTAAAATCCATCACACCTGATAAAGATGGAAAACTCAAAGTCATAAAACAGCATATTCGTGAAAAGGTGAAAAATACCAACCGAAAATTATTAATTTTCACTACATTCAAGGATACGGGGAAATATCTATACGAAAACTTGACTGACCTTGCTACTGAATTAGATTTCAGTATGGCGATGGTTTCCGGTGATGAAACAATTACAATGACCGGTGTAAACAAATTCAACGATATACTAACAAACTTTGCACCATGGGGACGAATAAAAAAAGAGGAGATCAGTGATAACATTGACATACTGATTGCCACTGACTGCGTATCTGAAGGGCAAAACCTACAAGACTGCGACACTGTTCTAAATTATGATATACATTGGAATCCTGTGCGGATAATACAACGTTTTGGACGTATTGATCGTATCGGTAGTAAAAACAACTCTGTAAAGATGATTAACTATTGGCCCACTGAAGATATGGAGGTATATCTCCGTTTGCGAAGTCGAGTGGAATCGCGTATGGCTCTTGCAGATGCAGCGGCAAGCGGTGATGACGATCCACTCAACGATTTCACCTATGAACAAGCACAGATGGAGCTCAATTTCCGAGACAAACAAATAGAAAAACTACGAAATGAATTGTTTGATTTGGATGAACTAGATGATGGCGTGGTATTAAGCGATTTCACATTGGATTACTTCTTTTCTCAACTCCTAAAATACTTGGAAAGAAATAGAGCAGAATTAGACGCTACACCAGACGGTTCTTACGCTGTTGCAGATTACGAAAAGAATCCAACAGAGACAGGTGTTATCTTCTTTTTACAACAACGCACCACCAGCACAGATAAACAACAGAAATCTGCAAGTCCTATCTACCCATATTATATCGTCTATATCCGCAGAAATGGTGATATACGATACGGATGTGCTAATACCAAACAGGTATTGGATTTGTTTGAAGCAGTTGCGGAAGAGAAGACCGAACCTATTCAAAACTTGTGTCTACAATTTGACATAGAAACCAATTACGGCAAAAACATGGATGATTACGATAAGCTATTAGATACGGTGATTGAGCATATTACAAAATCACATACGAAAACACAAACTGAACACCTTGGAAGAGAGGGAACACGCGATTTTAAGTTGCCAATTGCATCTGAAGCACCCAAGTCCTCAGATGATTTTGAATTGGTGACATGGCTGATAATTCGACCTAACTGACAATATAATCCGAGATTCTAAAACAAAAGGAACATACTACATGAACAGAGAATCAATCAAACAAGCATTAGCAGAAATCAACACAGGAGACTTTTTAGAAAAAACAAAGGAACTCCTCTCAACAATCGGTTACCAAAGCCAAAGAACCCTTGAACTTTCAGGGACCGTCCAAGATTTTTTTACGGAATTTCCACCACCAAACCCAAACACCAAGACCGAACAAAAATTCCGAAAATACGCAAAATCCGTAAAAATCATCTTCCAATTTACAAGCGATGAAATAGAGGATACACCGCAGCTAAGTTTGCTTGAATCTAATTCCTTTGATAAAGGGAATTACAGTAGTTTCCTATTCTGTGCAGTTGAGTTAAAAGACAACACTTACTCACGAACCAAATACGCTGAGTTCACACGAGAAATCAACAAAAGACTGGGAACACCCACTGTGGTTTTGTTCCGCACTACCGACCATCTCACAATCGCATTCTCAGATCGTCGTCCCAACCTAATAAACGAAACACGGGATGTACTTGGACAAGTAACCCTTATCAAAGACATCCGCCTCAAAAAACCACACACTGCTCATCTTGACATCCTATCTGAACTCTCACTTGAAGAATGTGTCAAGTGGATAGTTGCCAACAATAAACAGAAAAACTTTGATGGTCTACTCGCAGCATGGCTTGATAAACTTGACACGGAAGAACTCAACAAACAATTCTACAGCAAATTATTCGCATGGTATCAATGGGCAGTTGAAGACGAAGAAAATGTGAAATTCCCCACAGATGAAAAACGTGTAATAAAACGAGAAGAACATGTGATCCGACTTATCACGCGTCTGTTGTTTATCTGGTTTATCAAGGAAAAAGGACTCGTCACAGAAGAACTCTTTACCAAAGCACAAATTGAAGATCACTTGAAAGAAGATGATTTTGATAACGGAGACTCCTACTATCGCGTTGTGCTACAAAACCTATTTTTCGCTACACTAAACACTGAAATAGACAAACGTGGTTTTAGTAATGAATCTCCAAGTGGACACCGAGATTTCTCAAGGTATCGTTACAAAAAAGAAATGCGCGATCCTGATGAACTTTTGAAACTATTTGCCAAAACACCTTTCATCAATGGCGGTTTGTTCGATTGCCTTGATAGTTTTGAGGCGACAAGAGATGGAGGCTACCGAATAGACTGCTTCTCAGATAAACAATATCAAAAACTTAGCATCCCTAACCGCTTCTTTTTTGACCAAGATCATGGACTTATACGACTTCTGGAACATTACAAATTTACCGTTGAGGAGAATACACCGATAGATCAGGAGGTAGCACTCGACCCCGAACTACTCGGTAGGGTGTTTGAAAACCTACTCGCTGCAATCAACCCGGAAACTGGTGAGACAGCACGCAAGATGACAGGTTCCTACTACACCCCACGCGCCATCGTAGATTATATGGTAGAGGAATCCTTAGTAGCAACTCTCACCCAAAAGTGCGATTCAACTGAAGTCAACGCAGAGCATTGGGGCACACGATTACGTTACCTCTTTGATTATATGAAATCCTATGATGATCCTGAACAAAGGTTAGACGACAACGAGTCAGAGAAAGCAGTTCGCGCTATTTCTGAACTCAAAATACTGGATCCCGCTGTCGGTTCAGGGGCATTTCCAATGGGTGTGCTACACAAATTAACACTTGCACTCAGACGGCTTGATCCTGATAACAACAGTTGGGAAGCGTTACAGACAGACATTGCAATAGAAAAGTCAAAGAAAGCATACAAAACGCAAGTTCAAGATGAACGTGACGACGAACTCACGGAAATCAGCGATACTTTTGAACAATACAGTGACTCAGACTTCGGACGGAAGTTATATCTCATTCAAAACAGCATTTTCGGTGTGGATATTCAACCAATTGCCTGTCAAATCGCCAAATTACGCTTCTTCATCTCACTCGCAATTGAGCAAGAAAAAGATGAAAACGCACACAACTTCGGCATCAAACCGTTGCCAAACTTAGAAACACGCTTTGTTGCTGCAAATACGCTTATCGGGTTAAAAATGCAGATAGCGTTGAGAAACCAAGAAGCAGCGGATTTAGAAAAGGCACTTTTGGCAAACCGAGAAAAGCACTTCCACGCCACCACAAGACAAAAGAAACGTGCATGTAAAGATACTGACAAAAGGTTGCGTGCTGAACTGGCTGCAGAGCTAAAGGCACTCGGGGCATTCGCAGATGAGGCAGATAGAATCGCTGAATGGGATCCTTATGACCAAAACGCAACTGCAGAATGGTTCGACTCGGAATGGATGTTTGGCGTTGCAGATGGATATGATGTAGTCATCGGCAACCCACCATATATCCAATTGCAAAAGGAAGGTGGAAAACTTGCAAACCTCTATCAAGATAAAGGTTTTGATACATTCACTCGCATGGGAGATATTTATTGCTTGTTTTATGAAAAAGGTATCCAACTGTTGAAAAACAAAGATCATCTCTGCCTAATCACTTCCAACAAGTGGATGCGTGCAGGCTATGGTAAAAAGTTGAGAGATTTTTTTGCAACATATACTCAACCGAATCAACTGCTGGATTTGGGACCAGATGTGTTTGATGCCACCGTAGACACGAACATACTACTCCTACAAAACGGCACACTTGGGGTACCAGTTGGTATTGACGCAGTAACAATTGGAGCAGATTTTGATAAACAGACAGACAACATTTCTCAATATCTAATCAACAATGGCGCGACTATGGAAACACCTGATATAGGTGCTCCGTGGGCAATACTTTCAGCTGCTGAACTTAACCTAAAACGCAAAATAGAAGATATAGGTAAACCCCTTAAAGACTGGGATATAAACATCTATCTCGGAATTGTAACAGGTTGTAATGAAGCATTCATCATAGACCAAGTAAAACGAGATCAACTTATAGCACAAGACCCAAAATCTGCTGAAATCATCAAACCCGTATTGCGTGGACGTGATATAAAACGGTACAATGCAAATTGGGAAGGATTATATTTAATTGGCACTTTTCCTGCACTGAATTTGGATATCAACGATTATCCTGCGGTTAAGAATTATCTAATAGAATTTGGTAAAGATCGATTGGAACAAGTTGGGAAAACACTTGCTGATGGAACTAAATCTCGTAAGAAAACAGGAAATGATTGGTTTGAGACACAAGATCAAATTGCATACTACACCGAATTTGAAAAAGAGAAAGTTGTTTGGGGAAACATTGCATTTCACAGCACATTTTGTTATTCTGATCCAAGAGAATTTATCAATGCACCTGCAAACCTTTTAACATCAAAATCAAACGATACTAAGTACCTATTGGCATGTATGAATTCTAAAGTCTTTAATTGGGAATTCGCAAATTTAGGTATTCCGTTAGGTTATTCTTTT
>VYFM01000142.1:0-2423 GCA_009842375.1 Candidatus Poribacteria bacterium
GTATCTATCTTTGTTGTGTTTGATAGTGGTATTCTTTCAGCCGCGATAGAAACATCTTCACTCTCAGACACCTTAGTTGAACTGCTATTTTCATGAACTGATTCTGTTTTAACCGATATTTTTTTTTGTTGTCTCGATCCCACTAAAAATGCTATACCAATGATTGAGATCAAACATATACTTATCCCAATGGGAAACAAACGATTTATCATAAGGATCCCTCCGTATGTATGTTAAATTATTATTCAAAATCAACACCTTCGGATCGCGAATATCCCACTTCCTCCAGCATAGTTAAAAAGTCATTCCAAAATTCACCTTATTTTCAGAAGTATCTTCAACCGGATATATACGCGGAGTTTCAGTGTATACCATGGTTTTACAGAATTTAGTGTATTATCTCAAGTTGCTACCTAAACGCAAGATATACATATTCCCTCAACACGCACAACCCGTACTGCTGAAGCGAGAGATTTTACTGTGTGATATCAACAAGGTCTGATTCAGACCCTGTGACAATAAAACCTTCAAGTGTAATTTCATTTTCAGGTTCATCAAAGATAAAATCATCTGGAAAAACAATTTCATCCGAAAGGACGATTTTGATAAGTCCGGGTGCTTCGTTCTGTTCATCCTCCAGTTTATCAATAAGTTCGTCGAGGTCTTCGGGCAAGGATCCAAAGTCAAAGTCAGTATCTATGTCAAAATCAAAGTCAAGACCAAAAAATAAATCATCAGGATCCTCAGAAAATACACTGATCCACGCATCCCCTGTTGGATAGTCTGATGGAATGGCGAGTGTTATCTGTTTTTCTATTTTACGCTCACCGTCCTGAACTGCAGTCCAATGTGGTAGCAGTACAACGGTAAAGGTAGCGGTTGTGCCACGCACGATTTTATCTGGTGCGATGACCTCTTGAATAGTGGCAGTCATAATTTGCGGTTTCTCTATAATGGTCATGTCGATGGATGTAAATGTGGCTTTCTCAGCTTTGTTTTCGAACGTATCTGTGAAAGCAGATATAATCCTTTGGGTGTTAAAGAATATATCAGCAAATGTGTCTTCAGATGCACTCAGAAATGTTTCTGTATAGTTCTTTTGCGACTCTTTGAAACCGAGTTCAATAGTTACTTCAACTGTAGTTGGACTTGTTTCTAACCGGATTGCGTCTTGTGTAATGGCAGCAATGATCGGTATATATAGTTCATATCCATAAGCGACTTGATGTTTTTTTCGTATGACATCCTTATCTCTCTGATACTTGATATTGAAAGGTATTGTGTCCGGTACTTCACCGAGTTCGCCGACAATTCCGGGAATAAGATCTTTTGTGACGGTGCCGATGGGGTCGCCATAAGCAGAAACAGACTTATAGGTGCTTTGTAGGTTTGGTACAAGTCCGTTAACAACTGCTCTATAAACTGGAAGTGTTGTTTTACCGTCACCATACGCTGAGAACGGGTGTCCGAATGCGACAAACGTATTGTTGTTATAAACTTGTGTGACTGTGCCGAACCCGATTGCGTTCACGACATCTCCTGTAGAAACCGCGACACCAATCATATCACCTGCCAGGAGATCTCTGTCGGTTCCTGGTGCTGTAGGTGCTCTACCAATATCAGCAAATAACTCAATATAATCAAAACGTGAGCCTTTGAGATATGCTTCGATGTGTTGAAGTCTGTTGGGTTTTATGCCGGTTATCATGAGTGGTGTTTTCACGGGGGCATAAACCGTATTTATCCGTGCCGATGGAGCGGCAGCAAGGTGTTCTGCTAATTCCTCACCGAATGTTTGATGTTCGCGAGCGGACTCCATTGCATCAATCGCTGTCACCCAGAACCGTGTAGGTGCTGCAGAAAAGTAGTCTCCATAAGCGAGAGCACCCATAATTTTTCCTGGTGGACCGACCGGACTTCCCGACATGCCTGCTGCGATACCTCCCATTTTTTCGACATCTTCAGCCATGAGTTCGCATTCATAAAGTGGAAAACCGAAACCGAAATCGCGAATACCGCGAAAACGCGCTTCAATGGTGACACGCTGTGTGCCTTCAAGGACAGTCACGATTTGTACTGGTGTTTTATCTACAAGTTGTTCAGATTCTGATTCGTACATACTTTCTAATACTACATCATCGGTCAGGGGAACAACATCAGCCATCTCTATTACTTCTGGCGTTACTTCTAATGTGCCTTCCATAGTGATGGAATCTACATCTGTCGGTTCTTCGTCAGAAGAACAGCTGAAATAGCAAAGCGATATAATTGCAATTGCTATGAGTGTCATTATGTTTTTCATTTTAGCTCCTTGTATATTTATTAGTGTGCAGAGTTATTTGTTATTGTTATTAATAGCGTTACTAATTGATTAGTTTTCATTATCCACGTCTTTCAACCGTCTCGCAAGTGAGAGGAAAGGA
>VYFM01000142.1:2433-10878 GCA_009842375.1 Candidatus Poribacteria bacterium
GTCCAGTATAATCGCTATATCCTACTCAAATACTAAAGTTTGGACAATTTTCATCGTTTTGTTTGATTAGTCCTGGTAAAATTACGTGAGTTCCGTATAAAACTTGTAGGTTGGGTTTCGTCCGTTCTTTATATGTCGGACTTCGCTATGCTCACTCCGACCTACGGACATTTCATAGAGACGCTACAGGCATAGAATTTGGCGTTAAGTTGACACCCGCTGTATGCCAACAATGCATTCACAGCGTTGATTTATGGATTTCGTCCCTCAACCCAACCAACAATCTAAAGCGATGAAGGATTTGTATGAAAATTGATAAATCATATCCTTACTCCTCATCTAAAGTATTGAGTATAACCTATAAATTGTGGGCTATATTCGCATGTTAATTCAATGGAATGTAAAACATCCCGCGTTTCTCGGTTACGATGTAAAGTTTCTCGTCATGTATCACAAGTTCTTCAATTCTGTCTGGAACTTCTGGAGAGATTATCCACCATTTGCCCCTGTCATCTAATTCGTAGATTCCGCTATCTGATGCTCCAAACACGTTTGTTCCGTCTATTGCTATACTGACAATCTCAATATTTGTATCGGTGTTATCGGTCAGCACGCGCCAATTTATGCCTGATTCTGAAACTAAGACACCGTTGTTAGTCGCAATATACACCGTTGACCCTACAAAGACTATCTCATTGAAGTCCTCAAACATTAGTGGAAGAGATGAGGTTATGTCTTCCCAATTATTTCCAGTATCAAACGATTGAAAGAGATGTCCGTCTTGTCTTCCAACGTAGACAGTTTCATCTGATGCAGCTAAACTAAACCCTCTGTGTTGGGTATTTTCACCTGTATCCAATCCTAAATCTACCCAATCAGGATATCCTTTTCTCCATTTGAAAAGTTTACGATTACGATCAATATAGAACGTATTATCTGTAACTACCAAGGCACCTACCTCAATGATGTTCAATAGTAACTTTAAACTTTGTACTCTATCTACCACTTGCTGAGTTTCTTCACCTTCATTTAAGATATTTGTGTCTTGACCATCATCTATATTGTAAAAATCATTGTTTACGATATCGCCACTGACAGTAGGTATCTCAGGCACTGGAACGAGTTGATTACTATTTGAACCCAAACTACAGACACGTGTCCTACCATCCACATCACGTGCAATCGCATAAAATGTGTTGTTAGCAACCGTCATATTTGGATATGCAAGATAATCTATTTTACCTGCTTCCGTTTGGATACTGCTCCATGTATTTCCACCATCAGCAGACTGGACAATTTCAGTTCCTGCGTGTGCGTATAGGCGATCTTTGTATTCAAGTAAATCTTTCACTTGGCTACTCACAATACCTTTCATAAACGGGTGCCAAGATTTTCCACCATCGGTTGAACGATGTAATTTGTATATACTTTCTTTATAAAGCGTGTTTTCATTCACTGCTATAATTGATGAATTAGGCGTAGAAAGTGAATCTGCATCTATTCCAAGGTTTGTCCAAGTCTCTCCCTTATCATTAGAACGATAGATATTGACCGATCCTATTGCTAATACAGTATTATCAATAGCTACAATCTTTCCACCCAGTGGAAAATAATCTATAAATGATCTACTTGATGGTGTAATTTTATTCCATGAATCTCCTAAGTCCTCAGACCGAAAAATCTCCCAACGGTTAGATTTCTCCTTTCGCATAATTTCCCTTATCAACTTAGTTTTCATCTCTGCAGGAGTTAGGTCAGTGTCATTAGGACTTGTAGACACATACATCGTATTATCAGAAACTGCTATTGAGTTGACTTTCCTGAAAGTTCCCACAGATAACTGTTCCCAACTATCTGAATTGAGACGATATACTCCGCGGTCAGTTCCGATAAATATAGTATTTCCAACAGCAGTTGCAGTAAAGATTTCTCTATTTTTTATTCCAACGTTAAATGGTGTCCACTGTTTACCTGCATCCGTAGATCTGTAGATTTTATCGTCCATTATAATATAGAAGGCATCTTCAGTTATCAGTAACTCAATAACAGAACCACTTGGACGTAAACCGATAGATTTCCATATTACACCACCGTCGGCTGAAGCAAAGATTTCATCGAAAGAAACGATATATAGGATACCTTTGTGTTCAGCCATTGGCATTTCAAAGTAATATCCTGTAGGAACAGTATTGTTAATTAATACCCATCCGGACGCATCTTCTGTCATCTTATATATACCTGTCGGTGATACTGTATAGAGTTCCGCTTTAGATGTAAGAAAAATCTCATGCACATTTCCAGTTTCTGGTCCAATTGCTTGTGTCCATTGTTCAGTTAAGACAGAAATCTTGGTTGACTCTTGTTGTGAATCAGATGCTAAAGCTGCGTCGGAATCATGTTGTCCGGCACCACCATTTTTATTGGCAAAAACATTACTCCCTATTCTCCGTTGTGTATCAGTATCAGATTGAACATCAAGAACAATAGGAACATTAAGGAGTTCAATACTGGTTTCCGATTGTGCTTCTAAACTATACGGTTTCTGAAAACGGGTGAGGAGTTGATTGCTTGCACCCATTAGCAAAAACACCAACACGGCAGCCGAACCTAATGCAGCCCATGGTAATAAAGGTTTTGTGTTTGAAACAGAGCTTGGTTTTATATGAGTTATCTGGTCCATGATATTCTGAGTAAAGTTATTAGATAGATGTACATTACCGAGTGTATCACGAATCATCGGTTCCTCTTCCTTCAAACGTATTCGTGCGCGTCTTAGACGACTCTTAATCGTATTTACTGACACACCTAAAAATTTACTTATCGCTTCTGATGTCATTTCACCCAAGTAGTATAGCGTCATAACAGTGCGTTCACTTTCTGGTAATTTGTCCAATAGATTTCTCACAAGTTCGCGTCTGCGTTCAGCTGCAGCTTTTTCCCGTTGTTCTTCTACAAAGCGTTCATAATCGGATTTTTCCAAAGTTTTTCTATTGGTGGCTTCTAAAGATTGCATAGTTGGTTTCTTCCTTCTGTGCCAGTCTGTGCATAGATTTCTGGCGATTACATAAAGCCATCCGGCAAATTGATGTTGATTCTTCAAGGTTGGGAGTTTTTTGTATGCAAGGAGGAAGGTATCTTGTGCTATTTCTTCTGCGATCTGAAAATCTCCAATTTCACGCCACGCGAGTGCATGAACGCTCTTTTGATATTTATCAACTAATGCACTGAAGGCTGAATCGTCACCAGACAAGATACTGCGGACAAGTTCAAAATCGTTTCTTTCCATCAGAGTCCTCCACATAATATCGGTTTACGATTATTCATGACGTAATTCTTAGGTCAAAAGGGTGCATTATAGGAAAAAACTTGAAAAATATTATGTGGAAAATAAAACCATTTACTGCGGGGGTCTTGTAGATGCGATCTCACAGTTGCGACCAGGAAATCAAGAAATCAACGGTATGAACGCCCTTTAGGTGTTCCCCGGGTATGAATGCCTAAATGGCATTCCCCCGAATCAACGCCGAATGCGCTTGGCAGCATACGCCAAACCAACGGTATGAATGCCATTTAGGCATTCCCCGTATGGTATGCTGCATGATTCGGCGGGTCGCTCCTACAAACACATAAATGTTAAACTACATCAACAAAATTACGTTGACACTTGCAAGGCAAACATATATATTAAACCACATGATGAAGCTCATATCCATAAACGTTTCTCAACCAAAACCGATTGAATACAATGGAAAAATTGTCCATACAGGCATTTTTAAGGAACCGGTGTCAGGAACGGTAATGCTCAGAGAAAATAACATTGACGGTGATGGACAAGGTGACCTTAAGGCGCATGGAGGAACTTATAAAGCCATCTACGGTTATCCGATAGAACACTATTCACATTGGAAACAACAGTTAAACAGAGACGACCTATCGTATGGACAATTCGGGGAGAATCTCACAGTTGAAGGAATGTTAGAGAAGGAAGTCCATATCGGGGATGTTTTCCGGATAGGTTCAGATGTCCAACTCCAAATCACACAACCGCGAGTTCCCTGCTTCAAATTAGGTTACAAAATGGGTATGCCAGAATTTCCGAAACAGTTTTTGGAAAGTCGTCTCGTTGGATTCTATTTTCGTGTGCTATCAGAAGGTGAAATCACTGTAGGTGATACGATCTCACGCATAGAGGTTGCATCAGAATCGATGAGTATCACAGAAATACTCAGTCTACGTTATTTTGATACGAACAATCACGAAAAGATAGCGAAAGCCAGAAAACTACCTGCTCTATCTCCAAGTTGGAAAAAAGATTTTATCCGCATTTTGCGGGCGAAAAACTTGCTTTAAATAGTATGAATATTTACAAAGCAGAAACAAAACAGGAAACCAGTGTAGCAGCCGCAAACGCTGCAAGCACAAAGTTGCGTGAGGCAATTAATACCAACGGACATGCCAGTTTCATCGTTGCTACAGGGGCATCGCAATTTGATTTTCTTAACGCATTGACTGATGATAGTTCAATTGACTGGACTAAGACTACGATGTTTCATCTGGACGAATACATCGGGATTTCTGATAAACACCCAGCGAGTTTCTGCAAATATTTACAGGAACGGTTAGTTGATGTCGTTAATCCGGGTACCGTGCATTTTCTTAATGGTAAAGCAAACGATCCGCAAGCTGAATGTGATAGACTTAATCGGATTATTTCACAACATCAGATAGACGTTGCGTTTGTAGGTATTGGTGAAAATGGACACCTTGCATTTAATGATCCTCCTGCTGATTTTGAGACAGAAGATCCGTATATTGTAGTAGAATTAGATGAGGCATGTCGTCTACAACAGGTCGGAGAAGGTTGGTTCAATGGTTTAGATGACGTGCCAACACATGCTATATCAATGTCTATACGACAGATTATGAAATCCAAGACAATTATATGTACTGTTCCAGATGAACGGAAGGCAGCTGCGGTTCGTGATTGTCTACACGGTGAGATTACACCGATGCACCCCGCATCTATTTTACAGGATCATTCGGATTGTACTGTATATCTTGATGATGGGTCAGTATCTCTACTATAAAGGGTGAATTCAATATCTACCCATGTAAGTATTATTGTCTTAACACTCTTCCCGTCAAATCCCTATGCTTTAGTTTGCGGGATGTAGACAGGTAAACACCTTGATATTGAGAAAGCAATATGAAATAATATGGATACCTCTTCAGCGGTGGATGTTATGAGTATCTGCGACATCACTAAAGATGGGAAAAGGGTTCTTTACCGGAAAGATTCTTCATGAGAAAGACCTATAAATATAAGATACAAAACAAAACCTTGTAGCCACTGTGGACATACAAACAAAACACTAACGCTTTCAGATAGGCATTGGATATGTCCTAAGTGTGATACTGAACACGATAGGGACATCAATGCGGCTATCAATATCAAACAGGCAAGCTTAGCTGCCTAAAGTGGAGCGGACGGAAGACGTAGCTCAGATCGGCAGTCTGCGAGGAAGCACAGGTTCCCCTACCTTTAGGTAGTGGGTACTATGACAGGAGAGAATATGAACATAGGTAAACAGATATGTATTTTAGTTGTTGCAGTTTTACTCTCTATATCTTTTACAGTATTTGCAGAAGAAGAAACTGACGATGTATATATGTTAGAAGAGATAGTGGTCACTGCCCGAAAACGTGAGCAGCTATCTTTTGAAGTACCACTCTCCGTTTCGACCATTAGGGGTGACAAATCTGCTGCAATCCGATCATCTGGCATGGATGTGCGATTTCTCTCTAACCGCACACCAAGTCTACAGATGGAATCGTCATTTGGTCGGGTATTTCCACGATTTTATATTCGTGGACTTGGCAATACAGATTTTGATCTCAATGCTTCTCAACCGGTTTCAGTACTTTATGACGGAGTTGTGTTGGAAAATGCACTCTTAAAAGGATTTCCCGCTTTTGACCTTCAACGGATAGAGGTCCTGCGTGGACCTCAAGGCACGCTGTTCGGACGCAATACACCTGCGGGAACAGTCAAATTTGAATCAGCGCGTCCAACACAGACATTAGACGGATATGGACGGATCAGCTATGGACGGTTCAATAGTGTCAATTTTGAAGGCGCAGTATCCGGACCGATTGTACCATCTGTACTCTCAGCAAGGTTTTCACTACTTGTACAACACCGAGGAGATTGGATAGACAACGAACATACTAACGAAGAGAATGTTCTTGGTGGGCATCGTGACTTAGCGGCACGGTTACAGGTGCTCTGGACACCTATTCAGGAGTTGAAAACGTGGGTAAAAGTCCATGCACGTGATCTTGACGGAACTGCACGCATGTTTCGCGCAAACATCTTAGTACCAGACGAAGGGGATCTGGTGAAGGATTTCGCACGGGACAACGTATCACACGATGGGCAAAATCAGCAAACGCTAAGGTCAGGTGGATTAACCGCAGAAATAAATTACGATATAGGGAACTTCCAACTTATATCGCTAACTGGATTGGAAAGTCTTACAACATTTTCGCGAGGAGATATTGACGGTGGATACGGTGCTGCGTTTCTTCCGTCAAGTGGTCCTGGCGTGATTCCTTTTCCTTCTGAAACCGCTTCAGGTATTCCCTTACTAAATCAGTTTAGTCAAGAAGTCCGATTGATGAGTACAGCAGAGAGCCGTCTCGCATATCAGTTCGGGTTATACTACTTTTATGAATTCGTGGAGATGGAGGATTACAATTACGACACTTTGGCTGGTGGTGTTCAAGATGGTTTGGCACTACAAGAACAGAAAGCAACAGCACAGGCAGCTTATGCTTCAACCACATATCAATTGCTTGAAGATTTGGAGTTAGGTGCTGGTGTGCGGTTGTCTCATGATACGAAAGACTATACCGCTTGGAGAGAGGAAGCACCCGCTGTTACAGAAGCAGGCACACTTGATCCTATCCATCAAAATCCAGAAGATACGGTATGGAGTGGTGATTTAAGTCTGCGTTATCAAGTTGTCCCCAGCATGCAGACTTATGTGCGTGCGGCAAGAGGATTCCGCGCACCCAGCATTCAGGGACGTTTACTGTTTGGAAATGAGGTAACAGCCGCAGATACAGAGACTATTCTATCCTTTGAACTTGGCACGAAGTTGCGTCTGTTGGAACAACGATTGCATCTGAATCTGGCAGCATTCAACTACAATATGCAAGATCAACAACTTACAGCAGTAGGTGGAGAGACGAATTTCAATCGATTAGTGAATGCAGATAACACCGTAGGACGCGGTGTTGAAGCAGAATTGATATTTGTCCCAATCAACATGTTGCAAATTACAGCAGGGGCAAGTTACAACTATACAAGTATTGATGATCCAAATTTGGCAGTAGCAGGTTGCGGTGCAACGTGCAAAGTACTGAATCCTCCCGGTTCTGTTGAGGGCACATTCTCAATCAATGGCAACAGACTCCCCCAAGCACCTGCTTGGATCGCAGATGTAACGTTCCGCTACATGCTTGAACTTTCCAGCGGTATACGTCTTGTCGCATCCACAGACTGGGCATATCGCAGTCGTGTCCAGTTCTTCCTCTACGACTCTGCGGAATACAGCGATGATTGGCTATTGGAAGGTGGTGTTCGACTTGCATGCCAATTACCTGATGGAAATACAGAAATAGCACTTATAGGACGCAACATCCTAAACGATACATCTCCCACAGGCGGAATTGATTTCAATAATCTAACAGGTTTTGTCAATGAACCTCGATTTTGGAGTTTAGAATTGGCACAGAGGTTTTGAATAATACTAACGTGAGTTCGATAATTATAGTGAAGTGAATAATTAAAGAGACATTTCAGTGATTGCGGAGACCGACTCCTCGTAGGGACGAGGTTCCCTCGCCCGCAGGCTCACATAAAGTCTTGTAGGTCGGAGCGAGCAACGCGACCTCCGATACATAAGATTTCAGTGGGTTACCCATGTCGGAGGTCGCAAACTCGTTCCGACCTACAAGATAATGATCCTTAATCATTTAGAAATGGTATTAGTAGTTGAAATTAACGATTTATTTCAAGGTCTTGGTAGTCGTTTTTGTCCGTTATTAGATGAAGCAGAACATTATATTTAGAAGGCACTCGACCCTTAGGACAAAAGTTGTTAGAGATGTATGCGTCTCAGCAAGCATCGGCAAAAGAGACGACCTCTGTCCCGTGTCCCAAGTGTGATAAAGCCTGTTATTCATGGTCCGAGAGAAATGCTAGATTACGACACTATGTAGTGTTATTACGTTTAGACAACCTAAGTAACCACTTTCAGAAAACTACGTTAATTGTAATAGATATATAGGTTTTGCCGTCTTACGCGGAAAACTGTAATGTTAAACAGTCTTAGAATTTCAGTCGCAGCTTGACAACTCTCGGAAAATGTGGTATCATTA
>VYFM01000609.1:0-8809 GCA_009842375.1 Candidatus Poribacteria bacterium
TCACGTTAATAATAAAAAATAGTTGACATAAAGTTGACACTAATATATAATTTAGTTATGCCTAAAATAAATTGTTGATATGTTTAAATATTATGGCATATTTAACCTAAATCACGTGGTTTGTACCAACCATTTCCCGCAAATATAGGTTACACACTTGTGAGTAACCTGCGGATAGGAAAGACAATGCTTACACAAGCGGCTGAGGACTACCTTAAGTCAATCTATAAGTTACAAGAGAAAGGTGGCAAAGTTTCAACTGGCATATTAGCAGAATTTCTTGATGTTAAACCTGCATCTGCCACTGGCATGATCAAGAAACTTAAAAGTATGAACCTTGTCATTCATCAACGTTATCAAGGTGTTACACTCACGGATGCTGGTAAAGCCGTTGCGCTTGAAATCATTAGACATCATCGTTTGTTAGAACTTTACCTGAATAAAGCACTTGGTGTGCCGTGGGATGGTGTTCATGAAGAAGCAGAGAAATTGGAACATGTTATCTCGGAAGACGTGGAAGCAAGAATGGACGAGTTTCTGGGATACCCAACTGCTGACCCGCATGGTTCACCTATACCTGATAAGAACGGTGTTGTGCCTGAAACACAATTCGTTCCAATGACTGATCTACAGAATGGACAGTCTTGTGTTGTTGCTGAGGTTAGTGATAACGATTCTGCGTTGTTGCGTCATCTGGGGAGTTTTAATCTCTATCCTGGTACAGCGTTCAGGGTGATAGAAGTTGCACCATTTGATGGTCCCTTTACTATTGATATTGCTGGACAACAAGCGGTGATTGGACGGGAAGTAGCTAAGAATATCTTTGTAAATAATGTAGAACCAATAGATACTGTGTAAGCGCGCATTGAATGCGCGCTTATTACCGATGAGGGTACCAATTATGAATGAAATAAAAAAGATTAAACCTGATTCCAAAACTATTAAGACATGGAGACACCATTTACAAGATGAAGTAGATGCAAGTTTCCTGTATAGCGTATTCGCAGAGCTTGAACCGGACCCTGATCGGAAAGATATATTACTTGAGCTTGCTGATGTGGAAAGTCGACATGTTGCTCGTTGGGAAGATATGTTGACATCCTATGAAGTAAAGATTAAGGAACAACGTCCTACATTTAAAGCCAGATTCTGGTCTTGGTATGCACGTAAGTTTGGAAATAGGTTTCCACTAAATCGGATGTTGGATGAAGAGGCGAGTGAGGTAAAAGATTACCTGATGCTGCACAAAAATAGCACTTTGGAAGATGCTAAAGAAACAGCACTTGTCCTGGCAAAAGAGTCGGCAATGCACACAGAAAGTTTGCAGGAACTCACAGGTTCAAGTGATGAACCGTGGCATAAAACCGAATCCGGTGGTATGTTGGGAAACATTGTATACGGTTTCAACGATGGATTAACAGCAAATTTTGGCTTAGTTGCAGGTGTAATCGCAGCCACGGAGAATCCATCTACTATATTGGTAACCGGTATTGTTGGAACAGTTGCAGATGCACTTTCTATGGGAGCTTCTGGGTATCTCGCGGCAAAAAGTGTCCAAGAGGTATATGAACATGAAATCGAGGTAGAAAAAGAGGAAATCCGTCTTATGCCTGACCTTGAGGAGGAGGAACTCACTCTCATATATGCCTCCCGCGGTATGCCAAAGGAACACGCGCAACTCATGGCAAAGGAAGTAATGCGTGACCCGGAAAGAGCATTAGAGGAAAAAATTCAATCGGAACTTAGGATCGGTGAATCGCACACTACTCCTCTCAAAGAGGGATGGATTACCGGACTTGCAACTGCGGTCGGTGCTTTTATTCCCGTTGCCCCGTTTTTGTTTACTACAGGCTTTACCGCAATATGGATTTCTTTTAGTCTCGCGATGTTTTCACACTTTGCTGTCGGTGCCGCGCGAAGTCTTTTCACAGGGCGTGGTCTATTTCGGAGTGGCATTGATATGTTTGTCGTTGGTCTTGGCGTTGCTGGTGTAGGTTATATTGTAGGTAAAGTTTTAGAACATTTTTTCTTTGGAGTTTGAAGAATGAAGAGATTAATTATTTTATTATTTATAATACTTATCTTTACGAGTTACGGTTGTGATATAAAAAATGCACCCAGTCCAAATTCGGATGCGAATGTGCATGTAGTTGCTACGATTGGTATGGTAACTGATATTGTGAAAAATGTTGGTGGTGAAAATGTGCATGTAGAAGGTATGATGGGTCCTGGTATTGATCCACATCTATATAAACCTACTGCGAAAGATCTCCAACGACTTAATTCTGCGGATATTATCTATTATAATGGATTGCATCTTGAAGCGAAAATGGGAGATGTGCTTTCAAAAATGTCCGGTGATACCAAAACTGTTGCGGTAACAGATGGTATAGACAAAGCACTCTTATTATCACCGCCGGAATTTGAAGGACAGTATGATCCTCATTTATGGTTTGACGTATTGCTTTGGATGAAAGCGGTGGAAAATGTACGCGACTCTCTTTGCAAGTTGGATCCTGATAACAAAGCAGCTTATCAAACTAATGCGCAGCAATACCTTACAGAACTTATAGAACTACATCAATATGTCAAAACACAGTCTGAACGTGTCCCACCAGCACAACGTGTGCTCGTTACTGCCCATGATGCTTTTAATTACTTCGGAAAAGCATACGGTTTTGAGGTGAAAGGGTTGCAGGGCATAAGTACTGTTTCGGAAGCTGCGATATCTGATGTTCAAGAATTAGCAGCACTTATTGCTGAACGTCGTATTCCTGCTATCTTTGTAGAATCATCCGTTCCTTCCCGAAGTCTTGAGGCAGTGAAAGCAGCTGTCAAAGCCAAAGGATATAATGTCCAGATTGGAGGAGAACTCTTTTCTGATGCTATGGGGCATGCTGGCACACCTGAAGGTACATATATCGGCATGGTGCGGCACAATATAGATACGATTGTAAAGGCGTTGTTAGATGAGACTACTTTCAATGAGGAAGACTAAATGCAGGCACTTGATTCGAAAGCCATTGAAGTAACCGATTTAACCGTTGCATATCAGGAAACACCTGTTTTGTGGGACATTGATCTTGATGTCCCTCCGGGTGTGCTTTTAGCGATTGTAGGTCCGAATGGTGCAGGAAAAACAACCTTGATCAAAGCAATTTTGGGGTTAGTTCGTCCAGCCGCTGGGAATGTGCTAATATACAATAAGCCTTATGTAACACAACGACGTATTGTTGGATATGTGCCACAACGTGGCAGCGTTGACTGGGATTTTCCGACAAACGTGCTTGATGTAGTTATGATGGGACGATATGGTGCACTTGGATGGATTAAGCGACCTGGAAACCGTGATCGCGAACTGGCGATGCATGCCCTTGAAAAAGTTGGCATGGAGAATTATACTACACGACAGATTAGTCAACTCTCAGGGGGTCAACAGCAGCGGGTTTTCCTTGCACGTGCACTTGTACAAGATGCAACAATCTATTTAATGGATGAACCATTCCAAGGTGTTGATGCTACCACCGAACGCGCAATCATCTCATTGCTTCAGGAACTCCGTGAAAATGGCAAAACGGTTGTCGTCGTGCACCATGACTTGCAAACTGTTACCGATTACTTTGACTGGGTAACGCTGTTGAATATCCGTAGAATTGCAAGCGGTCCTATTGAGGATACATTCACAACTGAAAATCTACGTGAGACTTACGGTGGACGTGTCGCATTCATTAAAAACCGATAAAATAGTGTAAATACACCCTGTAAACAAAAAATCACATTGACCTACCATCACAAACATCATGGATAATTTTCTGTTTCTAACACGAATTGATTATACACTGATCGTTGTATCATTGGGGGCTGCGCTGCTTGGAACAGTCAGTGGCGCACTTGGTACTTATGCCGTATTGCGTCGACAAAGTCTTCTCGGCGATGCTATCTCACATGCTGCACTACCCGGTATAGCAGTTGCATTTTTACTAACGGGCAGCAAAACTCCATTGATTCTTGTTTTTGGTGCTGCACTTGCAGGTTGGTTAGGGGCACTCGCTATCATAAGCATCGTGAGATTGACGCGTATCAAATATGATAGTGCCCTTGCCCTTGTTCTATCTACCTTTTTTGGAATCGGATTAGTGTTATATTCACTGATACAACGTAGCGGAAATGCAAATCAAGCGGGATTAGATACCTTTATCTTTGGACAAGCAGCGACAATATTGAAACGTGATGTCATAACAATTGGTATACTCGGTGGAATTGCCCTAATAACCATGCTTATCTTATGGAAAGAGTTGAAACTGCTTATTTTTGATGAAGGGTTCGCTGCCTCTATCGGTTTTCCGACTCGTTTGCTTGATATTTTACTGACGAGTCTACTGGTTATTGCAATTGTTCTTGGTCTTCAAGCGGTGGGTGCGGTGCTGATGAGTGCGATGTTAATTGCTCCTGCAGTTGCTGCGCGTCAATGGACAAACAAGCTTAACTTAATGGTGTTACTCGCTGCTGCATTTGGCGCATTTGCGGGGGTAAGTGGGACTATTATTAGTAGCAGTACAACGGGTCTTCCTACTGGACCAATGATTATCCTTTGTGCGACCTTATTTGTAGGTCTTTCAATCGTATTTGCCCCTAACCGAGGGTTAATATGGGATACCATTAGACAACGCAAAAATAGACGTAGTCTAAAGATTGCTGCGGGACGTTTGTTGGAAGAACCTCAGCAGGAAAGCGAATAAAATCAATGCAAATTGGAAATCTTGAAATCATACTTATCGCTGTTACGACTGCATCTGCTTGTGCTTTACCGGGTGTATTCTTGGTACTACGTCGTATGACCTTGATGAGCGATGCGATTAGTCATGCTATACTTCCCGGAATTGTTCTTGCCTTTTTCCTAACACATAATCTTTCATCACCGTTACTGATTCTCGCTGCTGGTGCAACTGGTGTTCTCACTGTTGTATTCGTTGAGTTGTTGCAAAAAACAAAACTTGTAAAAGAGGATGCTGCGATTGGGTTGACATTCCCTGCCTTATTCAGTATTGGCGTGATTCTCATCTCAAGGCACGCCAGTAATATCCATTTGGATATAGATGCTGTTCTTCTCGGTGAACTGGCTTATGCCCCGCTTAATCGCTTAAAGGTGTTCGGTTCCGATATAGGTCCTATCTCTCTATATGTGATGGGTGGTTTGCTAATATTGAACCTTGCTTTTATACTAATTTTCTATAAGGAATTGAAGTTAGCAACATTTGATGCAAGTTTAGCTGTGACGTTGGGTTTATCACCTGTTCTCATTCATTACGGATTGATGACGTTAGTTTCAATGACAACTGTGGGTGCATTTGATGCCGTTGGTTCAATTTTAGTAGTTGCATTAATAGTCGGTCCGCCTGTTACTGCCTATCTTATGACAGATAGTCTTTCTCGTATGCTGATTCTTAGTGTGATTATCGGTTCTGTGAATGCTGTGACGGGTTATTTTCTTGCCTTTCCTTTAGATGTCTCTATAGCAGGTTCTATTGCTGTAATGACTTTACTAATTTTCGTTACTGTATTCATGATTGTTCCAAATCGCGGACTTATCGCGATTGCCCGTAGACACATACGACAAAAGTGGGAATTTGCCCAGACGATGCTCGTGATACATCTCTTTAATCACGAGGGACTTCCTGAAGCAGAAGCGGAATCAGAGATTGCACACCTGCATGAACATCTCCAGTGGGAACCAACATTTGCATCACGGGTAGTCAGATATGCGTTAAACAACCGGTATGTTTCTCAGAATGCGGCGCAGCTTATCCTAACGGATAGGGGACGCACCATTGCACAACGGGCACTTGTGCAATGATATTCCTGTAGTGTTCTGTCCGACATACAGTATCAACCAATAATCTTGACATCACGACATGCCTGCGTTATAATGAAACAATCAAAATACATAAATGGAGAAAAACATGGCAATAAGTGCAGTTCAAACATACCTAAGTCCAGAAGAATATATAACATTAGAACGAAAAGCAATACCAGACGCAAATACAGTCCGAAGCGAATACGTCAACGGGTCAATTATCACTATGTCAGGGGCAAGTTTTTCACACAATCTGATTACAAGTAATGTCTCCGGCGAACTCCGCACTCGCTTAAAAGGATCTGGATGTGCAGTTTTCGCTAACGACATGCGTATTAGTATTCCATCAATAAATTCCTATTTTTACCCTGATGTTGGTGTCGTTTGTGATGAACCACAATTTGTGGATGATGTTTTTGACACGCTCCTCAACCCTATTGTTCTCGTAGAGGTGCTATCTCCCAGTACTGAGGCTTATGATAGAGGGAAAAAATTCTCGCATTACCGTCAACTGGAATCCTTGAAAGAATACATCATTGTTTCACAAGACAAGGTATATATTGAACGGTATCTACGTAAACCAGATGAGTGGAGTTATACCTCCTTCCATGAACTTGATGATGTTCTTTCGCTTACCTCTATTCAGTGTGAATTACCACTGCAGGAAATATATGAACGTGTTACATTTCCTGAAAATAAAGATTAACATTATGAAAAATATAATCAGGAATACGTTCTTATTTCTATTTCTTTTTAGCGTCACATGCATAGGAAGTGCAGATGAAAATGCACTGAAAAATCCAGACGGAACTTGGAAATGGACGAACAGACTAATCAATGAAACCAGTCCTTATCTGCTACTACACGCACATAACCCTGTAGAATGGTATCCATGGGGTGATGAAGCATTGGAACGTGCCAAGAAAGAGAACAAGATAATTTTTCTATCTGTAGGTTATTCTACGTGCTATTGGTGTCATGTGATGGAACGTGAAGTATTTTCAAACCCCGAGATTGCAGCCGAAATGAATAAGAATTTTATCAACATCAAAATTGATCGGGAAGAACGTCCGGACCTTGACGAAATCTATATGACTGCAACACAGATATTGATACAACGTGGCGGGTGGCCCAACTCCGTATTCCTTACCCCTGATATGAAACCTTTCTTTGCTGGCACATATTTTCCTCCTACAGATATGCCGAACAGACCCGGTTTTCCTACAATCCTGTTTGCAGTACATGAGGCTTGGACGACCCGTGAAGCAGAAGTAATTGAAACAGCAAACAATATCACCAATATCATTGAGATGGTAACCAACAAAGCGTTCACATCTCTTGCTACAACAGAAATAAAGCATTCACTAATTGCTGATGGTGTCGCGCATTTGAAAAAGACCTATAGTCAAGACTATGGTGGTTTTGGTGCTGCACCCAAATTTCCAAGCCCTGCAAATCTGGAGTTTCTGCTTAGGGAATATAAACACACATCCGACGAATCGCTTCTAAAGATGGTTACACACACCTTGGATATGATGGCTTATGGTGGAATGTATGACCAGATAGGTGGTGGATTCCATAGATATTCAGTCGATGAAAAGTGGCTTGTTCCTCACTTTGAGAAGATGCTGTACGACAATGCACAATTGGCGAAGATATATCTGCAAACGTATCAGATTACAGAAAAGCCGCAATATCGTCGTGTTGCTGAGGAGATATTCAGTTTCGTTGCACGAGAAATGACATCATCCGAAGGTGGTTTCTATGCTGCATTAGATGCCGAAACTGACGCTGAAGAGGGAAAATATTACGTCTGGACAGAGGATGAAATAAAGAATTCTCTATCAAAAGAAGACGTTGAACAGTTTCTATCTGTATACGGAGTGGATAAAGGACCGAACTTTGAGGGAAAGAATGTTTTGTTTGTTCCAAATGGCTCAGAATCAGAAGCATTATTACCATCACTTAAATCTTTAAGAGAAACACTTTTGACTGCACGTTCAAAACGTGAGTATCCACTACTTGATACTAAAATTATAGTAAGTTGGAACGGATTGATGATAGATGCACTTGCCTATGGATACGAGGTATTAGGTGATGAAAAATATCTGACTGCAGCGTCAAATGCAGCTCAGTTTATTCTTGATACCTTAACAAAGAAGAATGGAGAATTGTGGCATACATATACTGCCGGTGTTGCGAGCTATGATGGGTATCTTGATGATTACGCCTTTTTTGTGCATGGTCTACTCGGATTATACAGTGCGACTGGTGAGGGACGTTGGTTGGAATCAGCGAAGACCCTAACTGATAAGATGATTAAACTGTTCTGGGACAGCAAAAATGGAGCGTTCTATTATACAAAAGAAGATGCAAAACAGTTGATTGTTCGCACGAAAAAACCTCACGATTCTGCAGTTCCTTCAGGCAATGCTGTGGCAGTTAATAATCTCTTATTGCTTGGTCCAAGTTATAGAGATTATGTTGAGAAGACATTGCGCAGCTTTGTGCGATCTATGGAAGAATCCCCGTCATCTTTCATGTATATGCTCTTAGCATTGAATGGTTACATCAATTTAGACGAGAAGACTGATGCTTCAACAGCAAAAGGCAAGTCAGAACTTGACGTATCCATCCTACCAGACTCACCTCCCGGAGAAATTGGTGTTGAAGATTCAACACAGGCACTTGTAACTGCAAGTGCTAAAATCAGTAAGCCAATAAAAGATAATCAGATTGAGGCGGAGGTGCAGGTAAAGATAGCAACTGGTTGGCATATCAATGCAAATCCAGCGGGGCAAGATAATCTAATACCAACGACTATTGCGGTTGCAGAAGACGCACCAGTTGAGGTTTCAGAAGTTAAGTATCCAAAGGGTAAATCCATGCATTTTGAGTTTAGTTCTGAACCTGTAAACGTATACGAAAAGACGTTTACAATTCCTATAAAACTCA
>VYFM01000609.1:8819-10722 GCA_009842375.1 Candidatus Poribacteria bacterium
ACTCAACAATAATATTAAAACTTGATTACCAAGCCTGTAATGAAACAGAGTGTTCGTTTCCTGTAACATTAGACGTTCCGTTGAAGTTAGAATAATAGTCGGGAATCGGAGTTCCTTCCTACAATACTAATAGACTACAACTCATCTACATGGGTGCGAATCTTCTGGAATGCGTCTAATATCAGTTGCATGTCATCAGTGTCCCCTAAAAACATGGAATGACCGAAACTACAGACTTCTTCATGATACACGCGTTCTGCTTCTGGACAGTGGACTTTGCTGTAATCAATGGCGCGGTCACCAAGATGTTCACGCGGTAATCCAAATAGGTCAAATTGCTCAGGACTACCGAAAGGTCCTTCGTTATAGATAGGTTGTCCGTGTGCACCGACACCACACGGTACCCCTTCTGCACCGAGTGCTTCCAAAAATCGTCCGCGTGAAATACCTCCGAATTCATCCGACACAAAACGGAAATCCCAGTAGTAGAAACACCATCGTGTGACGCGTTCATCGCGCGGTATTGGATGGATACCTTTTATTTTCTCCATACCTTTTACAAGATATGCCATGTTTCGTTCTCTCGTCTCCACCTGCTCATCCAGACGTTCCAACTGTGACAACAGGAGTGCGGCTTGCAGGTTTGTCATTCGCATGTTTAGGTTAGCAACATGTCCTGCCCTATTTGCGAGGTCTTCGTCGTTTGTAATTACCATTCCGCCTTCGCCGCACGTCAGTGTTTTGCCTATCTGAAAACTGAACGTGCCGAGATGTCCTATTGAACCGACTCCTTTGCCACGCCATTGAGAACCGTGTGCATGTGCACAATCCTCAATTACCTTTAGATCGTGCTTCTCTGCAATCTCCATAATAGCGTCCATATCGGCAGGATAGCCACCGTTATGTACCGGAATTATTGCCCGCGTTCTCGGAGTAATCGCTGCCTCTATTGCGTCAGGTGCAATGTTATAGGTGAGTGGGTCTACGTCAACGATAACTGGGATTGCATTGACACATACAGCAGATGTGCCTGTTGCAACGAATGTGAGTGCAGGAACGATTACCTCATCACCTGCCGTGATACCAGCAGCTTTTAAGGCACACTGCAACGCCACCGTACCATTGGCAAGCGGAATACCAAATTTTGCATCATGGTATGCAGCAAACTTCTCACCGACTTCATCGACCTTCTCGCGTCTATTCCATGCTCCACTGCGTAGGACTTCTAATAACGCATTCTCTTCTGTTTCATCATAAATGGGCCAACTTTTACCCAACCCGTGTTTGACAACGGGTTCACCACCATTTATTGCTAATTTTGTCATATCAATGTACTCCCTTTTCTAATTGATTTTGCTTACTTTTTCGCTTCAATAGTTTGTAAATTTGGATTCTGTTGCGGAGTCTGTGAATTGTTGATCCTTTCTTAACACTTCTCCGTCAAATCCCTCATGCTTTAGCTTGTGGGATGTAGACGGAAACCCAGCGGTTTATTTAGGTGTAAAGTTTTTGTCACTAAGGCATCATGCGGCTTTTGTGGTTAGATACCGGTATTTTTCCCAAGTTTTGTTCTTTAGCGGACACCTCCACTCAAGGATAGCATTGATCCCTTCATCTAAGTTCTCTACTGCTTCTGCATTTGCTTTGACTTCACAACTTGCTAATGATATACTAAACATTGGTACCCTCTCTGGAAAGAGTTATTTTGAGTAGGATACCATTTATCTTGAGACTTAGCAAGAACTGTATTCAGTTCATTTTAGTGGCAAAACTTACACACCCGAAAGGACCAAACCTAAACTATTTTCGGACAAGATCTTCAAAATTATGCACCTTTTCCCACCTAATTCGCGACTATATAACGAAGTGAATTAATTAGACGTTTCTACGTACCATTAAGTAT
>VYFM01000260.1 GCA_009842375.1 Candidatus Poribacteria bacterium
AACATGCATATTATCTAAATGACTACAAATGTCATTTTTGAAGCATCCCCAAAAACATATCAACATCCGTTGTTGGAGTTTTGCAGACATAATCCTCACATATATAAGCAGTTGTGTTGTTATCAATTTGCGATTTATTTGCAAGAAGCGGTAATGTAGTGCCTTCGGTGGAATCAGTCAAAGCGACAATTTTGTTGGGTAGATAAATCCTGTGTAACGCACTTAACATTTCCTCAGTTTTTATATTTTCTTTCTCACCAATTAGAGCGATCTCTTTTGGAGTTGACAATAGAAATGCTAACTCACAAAGCAGTTGTCCGGAACCTGAAGGCATCACTTCCATCTGATGGAAATAGAGTTTCAACGTATCTACTGCTTTGTCATAAAATTCTGGGTGGTCAAGATGTTTTGCGAGACGCAAGAGACTGTGAATTGCCATAGATGCCCCGGAAGGTGTAGCACCGTCGTAAGCGGATTTAGATTGGACGATCAGCGTCTCATGTGCTTTACCCGTGAAGAAGAAACCATTGCCTTCTTCATCCCCGAACTGGTCAATCATGAGATGTGCTAAACGTTCTGCTTCAGTAAGCCATCTTGGATCAAAACTCGCTTCATAGAGTGCGATTAAGCCAGCGATGAAATAGGAATAATCCTCAAGATACGCGTTGAGATGACTTTTACCCGCACGGTAGGTTCGCAATAGCAGTCCGTTATCTTGGGATAACGTTGTTAAAACAAATTCAGCGGATTTTTCGCAGGCAGTCAGGTAATCAGGTTTTCCAGTCAACTGGTATCCCATTGCCATGCCGCGGATCATGATACCGTTCCAACTGGTTAGGATTTTGTCATCTAACCCAGGTTTGATACGTTTCTCTCTCTCCTCAAACAGTTTCTGCCGTCCATCTGCAAGAAGTTCCTCCAACTCATCAACATCCATTCCAAGTTTTCGAGCGAAAATGTCCGATGGGGTTTGCACATGAAGGATATTCTCACCCTCAAAATTGCCTTGCGGTGTGATGTCGTAATATTCACAGAAAATCTCTGCGTTCTTTTCTCCGATAATATCTTCCACATCGTAAGGTTCCCAGACAAAAAACTTGCCTTCCACACCTTCACTATCCGCATCTTGTGTAGAATAAAAACCTCCATTTTCTGCGTCGTACATCTCGCGTAGGACATAATCTAACGTCTCTGTACCTATATCGCGATAAAATGTGTTTTGTGTGGCTTGATATGCTTCGAAATAAGCAACAACAAGTTGTGCATTATCATAGAGCATCTTCTCAAAATGTGGAACCAGCCAGTGTGCATCTGTAGAATATCTGTGAAAACCGCCACCAAGTTGATCGTAAATACCACCGCGTGCCATTTTTTGCAAGGTGGTTTCTACCATCTCTAATGCATTTGCGTTACCACTGTGATGCCAATAACGCAGTAAGAAAGGAAGCCCCATACTTGGCGGAAATTTGGGGGCATTACCAAATCCACCGTATTGTGCATCGAATTGGGAACGGTAATGTTGGAAAGCTTTGTTCATCAGTTCTTCCGTAAGATCATGTTGATTCGGATCAACAAGATTGCTCATCTGACTCAGTTGTGTCGTGATTTGATCCGCTTGTTCCAATACCTGTTCGTTCTTTTCGTTAAATGCCTCTGCCACTGCATCCATCACCTTAGGGAATCCAGGTCTTCCATATCTATCCTCAGGTGGATAATATGTTCCACCATAAAACGGCTTCAGATCCGGAGTGAGGAAAACAGTCATAGGCCATCCACCTTGACGGGTCATGGCTTGCACAGCATTCATATATATCTCGTCTAAATCAGGTCGTTCCTCTCTATCCACCTTGATGTTCACAAATAGTTCGTTCATGATTGCAGCGATTTCCTCATTTTCAAAGGATTCCCGTTCCATGACGTGACACCAGTGACATGCTGAGTAACCTATACTCAGCAGAATAGGTTTCTGTTCGCTTTTAGCGAGTTTTATTGCTTCTTCACCCCACGGATACCAGTCGACTGGATTGTGAGCGTGTTGGAGTAAATACGGGCTGGTTTCGTGAATTAAACGGTTGGTATGTTTGGGATCATCATGCATGTGTGCATTCTCCAGCGTTAGATGAAAGTTAAGAAGGGTTTATGCTTTATGACAAGGGACAAGTTATGTTCCTGTCCACACTAAAGAAGAAATACCGCTACGGGGATTCGAACCTCCGTTTGATGGCTGAGAACCATCTGTCTTAACCATAGACGATAGCGGCATATTTGGATATATTAAAACGGGTGAAGTTCCTTGTAGGTGTTGTTTTATGTGTCGCTTTCTGTTGTCAATCTATCCGCATGTTCAATCATTTCACCTAACACGTCGACATTTACATCTTCCAAGTTGCGAAAACTAATAGAACTTTTTCCTGTCTTGACTTTACCGAGTTGATCTTTGTAAATTTCTACCAGATAACGTCTTCCTTCAACTGTGTTGATATAGACGCTAAAGTAATTCTTTTGCCGAGTCAAACCAACCAGGAACCATTCAACTTTCTTCTTATCAGAACGAACATAGGAAAAATTACCGTAACCGATGATACGCTGTTCACTACCACCCCAGAATATACCTTCCCACATACAGCAATCACTATCTGGTAAGGCAGTCTTAATCAGTGTGTGAAGTTTATCTAAAACTATGCGTGTCTCTGGTTCGTGGCTGGCGATATAAGCATCAGGTGAAGTTTCTACCCGTTCCATTGTTTCTCTTCTCTCTACAATACGACAATATACATACAGTTTCTTCTACTGCAAAATAACTGCCCGGGAAGGACTCGAACCTTCACTACATGGTCCAGAGCCATGCGTCCTACCATTAGACGACCGGGCAATACCTAAAGGTTAAGTATATCTTAAGGCATACTACCATGTCAATCTATTCGCTGCTTATTGCTACTATTGCAGTATGATCTTTTCCGAAAGTGTATAGAAAATTGGGAGGAATCCAATAAGGATTGTTGGAACAACAAAGACACTTAACAATGCAATTGTGCTTGTTGGAAAGGAAAAACTATCTGTATCCTCAGTAGATTCCAGATACATAGCTTTAACAATACGGGCGTAGTAATAGAGGGAAACGACACTATTCAGCAAACCGATGAATGCTAACCAATATAATCCTTCACCTATGACAGCGTAAAACAGTACCCATTTACCAAAGAATCCTGCTAACGGAGGAATTCCGGTAAGCGAAAACAGGAAAATTGCCATCGCACATGCAACGAAGGGGGCACGTGTAGCTAGTCCACGGTATCCATCAATCATCTCTGTACCTGCTTCATTTGCAACGAGAACAACAACATAAAATGCACCTAAGTTCATGAACAGATAGACGATGAGATAGAAGAAGATTGCACCAAGCCCCTCAGTCGTGAGTAGCACAGCACCCATCAATAGGTAGCCACCGTGTGCAATGCTTGAATACGCTAATAGACGTTTGACATTCTGTTGCGGAAGGGCTGCGAGGTTCCCTACAGTCATTGTAAGTGCGGAAACAATCGCTAATAAAAGTCCCCAATCAATAGATTGCAGGATTTCGGGTTTGCCAAATCCTACGTGGAAAAATCTAAGGAATAACGCAAACCCCGCTGCTTTTGAGGCAACAGAGAGAAACGCTGTTATCGGAATAGGTGCGCCTTCGTAGACATCGGGAGACCACATGTGAAATGGGACAGAAGCGATTTTATAGCCTATACCTGCAAGTATGAAAGTTATTGCAATTAACACGGTAAGAGTAGATACACCACCAGAATCAAGCACTGCAGCGACCTGTGAACTAATCTGCATCAGGTCCCCTGTTCCTGCCATACCAAATAGCATCGACAATCCAAATAACATCGTTCCGGATGCAACCGCACCATAAGTAATATATTTGAATGCTGCTTCGCTTGAACGCGGGCTATGTGTCAAGAATCCAGCGAGAATATAGGAGGTAAGACTTACTGTTTCTAACGAGATGAAAATCATCAATAGGTTTGTTGACGATGCCATCAGAAACATGCCAAAGGTAACTGCTAACAATAGAGCGTAGTATTCACCTTTTAATCTTACATCAAGTTCTTCGGAGCGGAGTGAGAATAGAATCGTTGCAGCGGTTGCTAAGAGAAGAAGTATTTTGAAAAATACTGCGAATCCATCAAGACGAATCATTCCAAAAAATAGAGAAATCGGTTCATTACTGTTGATAAAAGAATTTGTGACAAGGATAGCGACTAAAGAACATCCAAGTCCTACAAGTGATATATACGCGACTATATTACTTTCCCGATTTTTTACAATAAGGTCGGAGATGATGACAGCAGCAGCGAAGACAACAAGAAGTATTTCAGGACTGAAATAGGCAAGACTTTCTATATTTTTTAATGGCTCCACACAGTTCTCCTATATTCCATTTAATGCGTTAACGAGATTGGTAACAGATTCGCTAAACATATCAAGTGCAAAGTTGGGCCATATACCAAGAACAATTGTGAGAATCCCAAGTGGTACCAAAGTCATTATTTCACGTCTATTGATTTCTGGTAGGTCTTCGTATTTGGGGTTAAGTTGCCCTAAGAAGACCCTTTGGAGTGTCCAGAGGAAGTAGGCTGCACCGACAACAATACCTATGGTAGAGAGGATGGTAATAAGTTCGAATTCTTGGAAGGCACCCAGCAGAGATAATGCTTCACCAACAAATCCGCTCAATCCGGGCAAGCCTAAAGATGCCATAAACGCAAGGGTAGTGATGCCTGTGTAGACAGGCATTTTAGTTGCTATACCGCCAAAACCGTTTATTTCACGATGGTGTGCACGGTCGTAAAGCACACCAACAAGTAGGAAGAGCATTGCACTAATGACACCGTGATTGAACATCTGGAGTATTGCCCCGTTGATTCCGGCAGAATTTCCTGCAGCAAGACCCAATATGACAAACCCCATGTGTCCGATACTTGAATATGCGACTAACTTCTTAAAATCGGTTTGTGCTAATGCACAGAATGACCCGTAGACAATGTTGATGAAACCGAGTAATGCCAGACTGTTACCCCAGAAACCTGCGCCATTAGTGAAGAAGTCTAAACCTTCCGGGAACATCGCCATATTAACCCGAACTATTCCATAAGTACCCATCTTTAGAAGGACACCTGCAAGGATTACACTGATCGCTGTGGGTGCTTCAACGTGTGCATCGGGAAGCCAGGTATGGAAAGGGAAAATTGGCACTTTAACTGCAAAACCGATAAAGAACCCGATAAATACCCACATTTGGAAGGTTGAATCGGCAAGGGCATGTCCCGTTGTTCCTGCCAATGTAATAAGTGTTGGAATGTCAAAGGTTCTTGCACCTTCTGCTACACCGTTAATCACATTGCTGTTGAGGTATACTGCTATCATGGCAACCAGCATCAGTACACTGCCGAATAACGTATAAAGGAAGAATTTAATCGCAGCGTATTCGCGACGCGGTCCACCCCACACCCCTATTAGAAAATACATCGGAAGCAGTGTTAACTCAAAGAAAACAAAGAACAGGAACAGATCTAACGCTGCGAAAAAACCGAGCATTCCTGTCTCAAGCAACAGGAACAGTGCCATATATGCCTTAAGACCTTTTTCAATATTACGCCAAGAGGCAAGGACACAAATTGGTCCCAAGAGTGCAGTAAGCAGCAAGAGCGTTACACTTAAACCGTCAATACCGATATAATAATTGATATTAAATGCATCAATCCAAGGAACGTTAACAAAATACTGCGTTCCAGCACTTGATCGGTCATAAGATACAAATAATACAACAGCAAGTACAAGCGGAACGAGTGTGAAAGCAAGCGTAGTGCGTTTTATTAGTTCTTCCGACTCTCGTGGTAAAAGTAGGACAACGATCATCCCAAACAATGGGACAAAAATCATTAGCGACAATAACATTTTATGTATTCTTCCTCACTGAATTTGCGCAATAGGCAAAATTGTTATGGTTGAGTTCTGTACTTCTTATGCAATAAGCACTTAGAAAAGCCTAAAAATCAATATGATCAACACTATTCCGCCAAGAACGACAAAGAGATAGGTTTGTATTGCTCCTGTTTGTATTTTTCGGATTCTGCCGCCGGCTGCCCATGTAACCTCTGCTACGCGGTTGACCAGACCATCAACAACACGGTTATCAAAAAAGCCGATAAATGCTGCGAAAATATCACGTGTTACCTTTCCTACACCGTTGACGATACCATCAATAAAAGAAAGGTCAAATTTGGCAAAAAGACGTGATTTCCATACCGTCAGTGCGACCAATACACCGTCATAAAACTCGTCAAAGTAGTATTTGTTCCAAAATAAGTTGTAGACAGGACGGAAGGTTGTTGCGACACCTTCGGCAGAGAATGTCCGTCTTTGGTAAAACATCCAAGAAAGCAGTATACCTAAACCTGCGACACAGATGGACAACACCATTGCGATATTATGTGCAAGTTTATGTACGGCATAATGTGCGTCATCAGTATATGTAGTGCCGTTTCCACCATCTTCTTCTGCTGCCTCTGCTTCGGAAGTGCCGAAGAGTGAAAAACCAAAGTTGGCATCAGCTGTTTTGGTATCAGGTGAAACGTAAGCATGTTGTGGAGCAGAAACATGGTGTTGTTCCGGAGGTTTAACATAATCTTTGTTGAACCAACCTGTATTCACGATAGGGAAACTCAAGGCTGCTAAAATGATGAGCGGAACCGTCATCACCCACGGGGATTCGTGTGCCATGTTGTGCATTTCTTGATTGCGTGGTTCTCCGAAGAAGGTCATAAATATCAGACGGAACATATAGAACGCTGTAATCCCCGCAGCAATCAGTGCCATACTAAATAGAATGTAATGATGCACCGAGTTCCATTCCATTGCCCGTCCAAGTACACCTGCTAATATTTTATCTTTACTCCAGAAACCTGAGAAGACAAACGGCACACCAGAAATAGACAACGTTGCGACAAGCATAGTACCAAAGGTCCACGGCATCTTTTTACGGAGTCCCCCCATGTTCCGCATATCTTGGTCTGGTGGGATTTCAGAACCGTGTTCGTGAACTAAACTGTGGTCGTCATGCTCATGTTCTGCATCGTCTGTGTGTTCGTCATCATGATGTGCGTGCATTGCGTGGAAGGCGTGGATAACGCTACCAGAACCGAGGAACAGCAATGCTTTGAAAAAAGCGTGCGTGGTAAGGTGGAAAAGTCCTGCGACGTAACTGCCAGCACCGATTGCTAACATCATATATCCCAATTGGCTCACCGTAGAATACGCCAATACCCGCTTAATATCAAATCGGACAATCGCAATAGTCGCTGCAACAAGTGCAGTAATGCCTCCAACATAAGCGATTACCAGAGACGAAGTTGGGGTTAAAATTGGGAACATCCGAGCAACGAGATACACACCAGCTGCAACCATTGTGGCTGCGTGAATTAACGCACTCACAGGCGTTGGACCTTCCATCGCATCGGGTAACCATGTATGCAACGGTACCTGAGCAGATTTACCGACAGCACCGCAGAAAATGAGAATTCCTGCGATTGAAAGCCCTGCAATTTGTCCTGATTCTAATGTTGTCACTGCATCAAAGATACCATTATCTCCATAGAGAGATAGTGTTTTGAATTCTGCAAACAACATCATCATGCCGATGAACATACCGACATCACCGACACGTGTTGTCAGAAACGCTTTCTTACAGGCATTCGCAGCAGAATCCTTTTCAAACCAGAAACCAATTAGCAGATAGGAACAGAGACCGACAAGTTCCCATCCGATATAAATACCGAGTAGGTTATCCGACACGACCAAAAACAGCATGGAAAATGAGAAGAGAGAAAGAAAAGCGAAAAACCTCGGATACCTTGGGTCACCGTGCATGTAGCCGATAGAGAAGATATGGACGAGACTACTTACCAGCGTGACAACGATCAACATAATCACCGTGACGCTATCAAGATAGAATCCCATTGAGAAAGTAACACTACCAAGTGAAAGCCACTCTACTGTAAGCGGTTTAGGATCTGAAACTACTTCCTGTATGAGATATAGAGAACAACCGAGTGCGACAAGCATCGCAAAGGTTGAAAGATAATCTTGTCGTGGGAAATTCCGTTTTGCTAAACCTAATAATGCAAATATTGCGAAGGAGGCAAGTGGGGCAAGTAAGATGATACTAATTAAGGAAACAACCATATTTTCTTTACTTTTAACCTTTCAAGGTATCCACTTCATCTGGACGTATACTACCGAACTCACGGTATATAGCGAGAATAATTGCGAGAAAAACTGCTGCTTCGGCTGCAGCAAGTACAATACCGAAGATAGCGATTATTTGACCATCAAAACGAAAAACTTCCGAACCGACAATAGATTCCGCTGGTGTAATAAACCGAGAAAATGCGACAAAGTTCAGATTGCAGGAATTGAGAATAAGTTCAATACCCATCAGAATGCTAATTGCGTTCTTCCGAGTTAGTACTGCGAAAATACCAAGAGAAAATAGAATTGAACTGATTACCAGATAGTGTTGTAAACTCATTTATTAACCTAAAGACAGTAAAGTCTACTCCCGTACCTCCTTACGAGAGATAAGGGCAGCACCAATCAATGCTACTAACAGCAGGACTGAGACCACCTCAAACGGCAACAAAAACTTTTCATTCAGAATAAGTTGACCGATACGTTCCGTTGTCGGTGAAAGTGGAGTCCCATCATCGGTGAGATTCTTCCAGATAGGCGTATTGGCAATGACCGTCAAAAGTAGCATCAGAAGCGCGAAAGAAATGCCAGCACCTAACAGAAGTTGACCTCGTTCAATGTGAATTCGCATCTCTAATCGTCCACTTGTCATCATAACACCGAAGAGGATAAGCACAAGAATACCACCCACGTAAACAATCACCTGTGTTGCAGCGAGAAAATCTGCCTGTAGAAACACGTAAAGTCCCGCAACCCCGAAAAGGGTTACCATCAACGCAAATGCCGCATGAACGATGTTTCGGACGGTTACCACAGCGAGTGCGGAGGCAATTGTCGAAAGTGCGAAACCGTAAAAAATAAATGTTTTGAGCGTAAATTCCATCTAATAACTTATCCTTACAAACCCTTGAAATAGTGCTACTCTAATCTGCTGCTTCTGTTGTTTCTGTCTCGTCTTTTCCGTACATCTCCTGCTTGTCAAAATTGAAGATCAGGTCTGTGCGGTCAAAACTTGAATACTCAATTCCCTCAAGAGTATCCTTCATTGTAAGACACTCTGTCGGACATACCTCCGTGCAAAGTCCACAATACATGCAGATTGACATATCAATATCAAACTGATCAAGATAGAAAACAACCGGGTTTCGAGTAACCACACGTGATACTTCGGAACCAGAAAAGGTTTGGGTTCTATTCTCATCTCCAGATTGCTCAAGTCGGTCAATAACTTCCTGTGGTCCTTGGCGCGAGGTAATATTTGTGACAGTGAGTTCCTCGTCAAGATTTAATTTTTTATCGTCACCATCAATGAGACCGATAATTTCGCGTCCGTCTTTGAGATGCACGACATTCATGCTATCCCACAGTTGTTCGCCTTTTGGCAGTTTGTCACCTGTAATCGTGATACAATCTACAGGACAAATTAACTCACACTTTTTACATCCAATACAATCTTCAATTCGATTGTAGAGTTGACCGCGATACCCTTTCGGAATCTCTCTTACGTTCTGTTTCTTTTCAAAATCGTGTTCATAAGGATATTGGTGCGTTACGTTCGGTTCAAAGAACTGCCGAATCGTTACTCGCATTCCAACGAGAACGGTATAAACGCCTTTGTATATGTTGCGTATGTATTTGTCCATTACGAATTCTCCTTGTAAGTCTATACTCTTCTCACACAACAGGTGTGGTTAACGACCCGCTAAATCCGAATTTGAAACAAATTGACAAGCACGGAAATATGGAACAATAATCCTAAAAGCCACCACATCCAATCGCCTTTGAATTGTTCCCAGAACAACGTGGACATCCACCAGCCAATACACACGAAACTTAAACCTAAACCAAGTCCGAAAGTATGCAGCCAATGAACGTTAAAGACCAGAGCTATTGAATTGTGCACACCAATAAACACTATTCCAAAAAAGAATAACCACCTTCGAGTGAGAAGAACGACTTTTTTCTTCTCCTTGTCAGCACCAGTTTCTTTTTCATCTACTGGAGAATGTCTTCTCAAATCTCTCAAAAAGGTGATTTCCCGGAACACCAAACCTGTCAAACCTATACCTAAAACCAATCCCACAAGAGGAAGCCAGCGAGCGCTAACACTTTGCCCTATGATAAGGTTGTCTGCGGTAGTAACAAGTACAACAATAAGCATCATGAGCAGGACGGTTAGCAATTTTTGGGCAACCCAAGTGGTTTTTCCTTGTTTTGTTATTCCCAAAGTATCCATTAACGCACTCATCTTTCACCTCATTAAACTGAACTTGTCTGTAGCTCAGACTTTCGCGCAAGATTCCTGCCAGCAAATGTGTATGCACCGATTAAACTAACATAAATAATCACACAACTGATGCCAATACTCCATACATCATCTTTCTCAAAAATTAATCCCCATATACCTGTACCTAAGATATTAAAGAATGAAATTGGAATAAAGTATTTCCAGCATAGATTCATGAGT
>VYFM01000354.1 GCA_009842375.1 Candidatus Poribacteria bacterium
CGATACTTACCATCAATTTTTGAAAGTGGCGCGGGTGCTGGACCTAAGATTTTTACCTCTGGAAACCGATCAGTTTGTAGAGTTTCAAGATAATCACTGACAGCATGTGAAGCATCAATTACATCTTTTTCATCCTCACCGCGGAGCAGAAGGGTTGCGACATGGCTATATGGGGGGTATTGTAAGACATTTCGTTCTTCTACTTCTTTTTTATAAAAACCGATATAATCATGTTGTTTTACAGCAGTGATACAGTAGTGGTCTGGCAAATATGTTTGAATGATTACCTCTCCTGCAGTTTCTGCGCGTCCTGAACGACCAGCAACTTGTGTGAGGAGACTAAAAGTTTGTTCACTCGCGCGAAAATCGGGTAAATTCAAGGCAGTATCTGCAACAACAACTCCAACTAAGCTTACATTTGGAAAATCTAATCCTTTTGAGACCATCTGGGTACCAATGAGTATATCAATTTCCTGACGTTCAAATGCTTCCAAAATATGTTGATGTGCGTTTTTTCGGGTAGTCGTATCTGCGTCAAATCTTTGTACCTTCGCCATAGGATAAGATTTAATCACTTCCTGTTCTACGGTTTCAGTTCCAAATCCCCTGCGTCCAAAGTAGTCAATGGCAGTACCGTTACAATCAGGACAGGAAGGATGCGTATCACGCCTATGACCACAATGGTGACAGACCAACTGTTTTGTTTCAAAGTGGAAGGTCAAGGAAATTGAGCAGTTCAGACACCTCTCTACATACCCACAAGTACGACAGAATACATACTTTGAATGCCCACGTCTGTTTAAAAACAATATAGTTTGTTCCTGTCTTTCTAACCTTTCTGTAATAGCGTTTCTGAGATACTCGGAGAATATAGTACGGTTGCCTTTTTTTAGTTCATTTCTCATATCAACAATATGAACATCAGGCATTTTTCTATCCATCACACGATTCGGTAATTTTAGTAGTTTATAGGTGCCATTTTTTGCATGAAAAAAACTCTCAAGCGATGGCGTTGCACTACCAAGGACTAATGGACAGTTGGAAAGTTCGGAACGCTTTTGAGCTACCTCCCGCGCATGATAACGGGGCGCGGTATCTGATTTATACGAATCAGAATGTTCCTCATCAATAATTAGTAAACCGAGTTGTTTAACCGGTGCGAAAATGGCAGAACGAGGTCCTATGACGATATCCGCCTCACCTTTTTGTATACGATGCCATTGGTCAAAACGTTCACCATCACTGAGACGACTGTGAAGCAATGCAACCCGTTCACCAAAACGCCCAATAAACCTTGATGCAGTTTGCGGTGTTAGTGAAATCTCAGGAACAAGAACGATGACCGATTTACCATTCTCAAGTATATGTGCTATCGCTTGCATATATACTTCCGTTTTACCACTTCCAGTTACACCGTGCAGCAGAAAACCTTGTTTTGACTCATCTTCAGACCGAAGTGCTTTCAGAATTTCTCTGAATGCATCAGATTGAAAAGGATTTAATGTATAAGGCTGTGTAGGAGCGACAGGTTGTTGGCTTAAGGGATTTCGCACAGCCGCTGCGCGTGAAATCTTAATGAACCCGCGTCTTTCAAGAGTGCGGATCATTGAAGGACTTGCTTTTACTTGCTTCGTGAGTTCTGTAATGGTTAATGCTATACCTTCGTCAAGCAGAATTTGAAGAATCTCGGCATGTTTTAGCGCAGCTGCGTGAGGAACTCGACTTTTGGGTTTATTCGTAGACTGTTCATATCCGTCACTACCGGTCATCAGTTCGTTAATTTCATCCCTTATATCAGCATGTGGCAATGCTAATTCAGCGACATTGGTAAACTGCGATGTAGCTTTAGGTTTATGACTGACGATTTCTTCAACGACACCTTTTTGTTTAAGTGTAGTAATTTTAGGACGGAGATTGGCATAAGTCACACCAAGACGGCGCGCAAGTTGATTCAGTGTTAACTCTTCCTCTGATTCCAATACTGCAACTATCTTTTTTTGAACTTTCCCTATTGGCGGAGTGTATTCAGGTTGTAATCGCACATATATCTGTTTTTGATTCCGAACTGCTGCGGGTACAGCACAATAGAGAGCGTTACCCCACGAAGTTAAGTAATAGTCTGACATCCATTTGGTGAGTGCCAGTAATTCCTCAGAATATGTTGGGGTATCATCAAGACATTCAGAGATGTTCTTGATCTTGTCTGCGGATAAGTCGGTTTCATCAATACGTTCTACGACAACTCCTTCCTGAGCACTTCCGTGAAATGAAGCAAGGACACGCATACCGGGTAGTATAATTGTATCCAAGTGTTGTGGGACAGCATAAGTAAACAGTCGGTTGACTGTGATTGGGAAAGCGACGTTGGCGTAACTCATATCTCTTATTCTATCCAATCACCAAGGTGAGGCGTCCGATTCCTGATGTTACAAACTAAGATTTATTATTTTCTAAATATTCCATTACCTGTTGCATATCTTGCCAGACTTCGCGCTTAGCACTTTGGTTTCTAAGCAGATATGCAGGATGAAATGTCGGCATAACTATCGGAGGATTCTCGCTTTGTTTTGTCAGGGCATATTCATGAAACTGTCCACGCAGTGCCGAAATACCCGTATTAGTATCCAGTAACAGCTTCGCTGCAAAACTCCCAAGGGCAACAATGATTTTTGGTTGAATTAACGTAACTTGCCGAATCAGGTATGGGCTGCATGTTTCTACCTCATCTGGGGCAGGATTTCTGTTTCCAGGAGGACGGCATTTTAGCACGTTTGCGATGTAGACATCCTCGCGTGTAAATTTCATCGCTTCGATTATATCTGTGAGTAATTTTCCTGCTCTACCGACAAAAGGTTCCCCCTGTCTGTCTTCATCGGCACCGGGAGCTTCACCAACAAACATCAGGTCAGCGTTCGGATTACCTACACCAAAAACAACAGAATTTCTATCTTCATGTAATCCACATTTAACACAACTTTGTGCATCATCATTCAGTGCTGATAGGTCTAAGTCAGCGTATTTCTGTTCAGATTCTGATTCGTTTATTTCCGCTTCAAGAAAACCAAATTCCAGTTGTTCCGCCACGTATTCCCTCACAGTTGCAACTATATTAAGATATTCTTCTTTGGGGTTGTTGCTATCCATGCATTTCTCTTGCGATTATATTAGTTTCGCAATTTATCAAATAACGTTAGACTGTCGAACCAAGTAATATATAAGAATAGAGCAATGATAAGGACAACACTAACTTGCTGTATTATTGCTTGAGCTTTAAGGGGCACCGGACGTCCCCACAGTTTTTCCACAGCAAAAAATAGGAGGTGTCCCCCATCCGCAATTGGAATAGGTAATAAATTAACTATCGCCAAATTTATGCTGATAAAACCGATGAAAAAAAGAATAGTGGATAAACCTACGCTTGCGAACATACGACTTGTCACATCTGCAATACCTATGGGACCTGTAAGATACTTTGGTGACACTTCTCCACCAATTAATTGTTTTAATGTCCTGGTAATGGATGTGAAAGTAAGCCAAGTGGTTTCACATCCCATCCAAAATGCTGAAAAGAAATTAAATTCAGGTAATGGAGGTCCATCTAATTTTATTCCACTTAGATAGGTTGCCCATCTAATACCATAAAAAGTGTTTTCTTCATCCTTATCAGATCTCTCTGTGGGGAAAATTGTAAACGTCTTTTCAACGCCATTTCGAAGAACACCAAGTGATATAGGGACATCTCCTACCTTTTCCAGCCCTGCGTAGAGCGATGTGCTATCTACAGAAGATCCATTGATACTTATCAGAACATCTCTGTCTTTAATCCCTGCCTTTGCAGCTGTACTCTTCTTTTGAACAAAAGTTGTTATCTGCCAAGTGACAGGTAGATCAATTGTAAGATTTTCAAAGGTGTCTTTCTCAACATTCCTGCGTATACCAAGTTCAAGTGCACCTTGTTTCTGATTAATTTGATTGTAATATGCTTGATATGGTTGACCACGCCAGTCAATATCAGGATGCCAAATACCCGGATTAAATACCGGAACGGTATACAACTTTTGTCTATCAATGGTTTCTATTTGATCTCCAACCATTATCCCCGCCTGTGCTGCCAAACTACCTTCAACAACATCAGAAACGAAAACATCGCTGGTGGTACTAACCTCTATGATACCGTATTCTCCCCTTGAAATAGACTCTACCTTTGGCACTACAGTAAGTGTTTTCAATTCATTATCACGCTGCACAACAAGTTCTAATTCCTTGTTAGGATTAGTAAAAATTTTGGTTTGAAAAGCAGCAAAATTTGTTATCGGGTCTTTATTTATAGATACAATTGTATCACCCCGCATCACGCCGCCGACACCAGCAGGTCCATCCTCAGAAAGCATTCCTATCTGTACAGATTCCTGTTGTTCGTGAAATGATTGCCCTGTCAGACGACTGATAAGTCCTGCTGAATCATCGTTGAGTCCAATACCAAAAACGAACCAGTATGCTAAAATTCCGAACAATAGGTTGACAGCAGGACCTGCAATAACAACAAAAGCACGTTTGCCAAGTGATGCACTCGCAAATTCACCTTCAGCCCCTGTCTGTTCGCCCGGATTCTCACCTTCCATTTGTACGTATCCACCAAATGGTAGGAGAGATAATTTGTATAGTGTTTCTCCATGTGTAAATCCAACAATTTTTGGACCAAAGCCGAGTGAAAATGTATTTACTTTAATCCCTGACCGTTTTGCAGCGAGAAAATGCCCAAGTTCATGGATAAAAATTAAAAAACCAAGTGGAATTATGGCAAGCAGTATCGCTTTAATAGCAGGGAATACAGAGAGTACTATATCAACTATAGGTTGGAAGAATTCCATTTTTGTCTCCTATTTTATGACTGCAGAGTATGTTAGTGTCCTAATGTATTATGTTATAATGTTCACTATTCTTTAGCATTTATGATTGAAAGTGCAGTTGATTTTGCCCATTTGTCTACTTCAAGGATATCCTCAAGTGAAGGCTTTGAAATCAAATCATGTCTGTCCATAATGCGCTGTAATATAGAGGGAATATCCATAAATCCTATCCGTTCATCAAGAAAAGCATGGACGACGACTTCATCCGCGCTACTCAGAACAACAGGAAGTGTGCCTCCAACCTCTGCAGCTGTATACGCCAATGATATACATGGGAACTTATCTTTATCAACCGGTTCAAAATGCAATGTGCGTGATTCACGTAGATCTAATCTTGCGACGGGTGTTGATAATCTGTCGGGATATGTCAAAGCATACTGTATCATAATTCGCATATCCGTAGGACCAAGTTGGGCAAGTGTCGAACCGTCTGTCCATTCGACCATTGAGTGGACAATGCTTTCCCTATGTACAACAATGTCTATTTTATCAAGTTCAATATTAAACAACCATTTTGCCTCAATTACTTCCAATCCTTTGTTCATCATGGTTGCCGAATCAATCGTTATTTTTGCTCCCATATCCCAATTGGGATGATTTAGTGCTTGTTGAGGTGTTACATTGTAGAGTTCATCTTTTGGAACATCACGAAAAGGACCGCCAGAGGCAGTTAGTAATAACTGATGTATGTCGGATTGTTTATCGCGCGCACCTTCTAAACATTGGAATATTGCGCTCATTTCACCATCAATGGGAATTAAGTTAACACCGTTCCTTTGGACCGCCTCCATGACAATAGGTCCACACATCACCATTACCTCTTTATTGACAAAGGCAATGTCTTTTCCTACATTGATAGCAGCAAGCGTTGGTAATAATCCCGCACTGCCTCCCATCCCGTCTAATACTTGTTCAGCTTCAGAAATCGTGGCTACTGCAAGAATTCCTTCACTTCCAGATAGGACTTCGGTGTCTTTGATATCCCGTAATCTATCACGAAGACAATTGGCAGCATCAGAGTCATTTAGTGCGGCTAACCTTGGACGATATTGTCTAATCTGTTGTTCAAGGGTGTCAATGTCTTTGTTTGCTGCAAGAGCAACAACCTTGAATTCATCACAGTGTGTTTCAACAACGTCAAGGGTGTTTTTTCCAATAGAACCAGTACTACCTAAAATAGCTATATGCTTCATGTGAATTGATTATGGTTGTAGTGCAAAAGCAGTGAGTTTGTTAGTAAACAAGTTCTATGGATTATGTTTGTAAACGCTATACTATGGGGACAAATGAAATTCCAACCAGAATTTACTCGTTTGAACTATATTAATTTGAAAAAATCCGCGAACTCAATATAGTAATATAGGACCGGAGCACTAAAAATTAAACTATCACATCTATCAAGGAAACCACCGTGACCAGGGATAACATCCCCAGAATCCTTAACACCAATAGTCCGTTTCATAAGCGATACACTCAAATCACCGAGTGGTCCCAGAACACTCAATAGCAAACCTATGATGACAGCGTTTAATAGCGAAAGTGTTTCATTTAGAAAAATAAGACTGAACACTATACTGGTTATGGTTCCAACCGCTACGCCAGCAATAGTGCCTTCAACTGTTTTACGCGGACTAATCTGTGAACTCAGTTTATGTTTACCGACCGCTCTACCAATGAGATAAGCCCCAGTATCACTACACCAAACCGTTCCAATAAGTAGGAAGATGAGGTGCATACCGATGTCATCAATTTTTCGTAGCAGAATACAGTGATAACCAAATACCCAACCGATAGTGAGAATACCTGTAAGTTTTAGAGTGACTGTAAGTAACTCTCCTGCTACTTCTCCCCGGTAAATGCTTGATGCGAAAGCATATATAAACACAATGAGGATGCAACTAAACATCATCATTGATATTTTATCAGGTTCAATCAGTGAATCTAAGAAAAACGCGCATAAGCAGAATCCTACCGTAAGGATGGATGGGATAACCGGATTGATTTTTTCGCTGAGGTGTTGTGAGAGTCTGCAGTATTCAATCTGCATCATCAGGACAGCGGCGGAAACGAGAAGCAAGTATAACCATTGTCCCAAGTAGATTAGCAATAGGACAAGCGGAACCAGCACAACAACGCTCAAAGTTCGCCGCCAAAACATAATTAGTTCTCTAAGAGTTCAGCTTCTTTGGCATCGGCTAAATTATTAATTTGGTTTATATACGTATCTGTTAAATTCTGGACCGGATCAGAGTCACTACGACCACTCTTTTTATCGCCTCCGCGACCTTTGCTCCTCCTGCCACCGGAACCAGTATCACTACCTTCCAATTTACGGATCGCATCGTTTGCATCACGACGAATGTTGCGAATAGCGACTCTGCCTTCCTCAGCTAACTTTTTGACAAGCTTGGTGAGTTCAACACGACGTTCGGTGGTTAATTCAGGAACTTGAATCCGAATAAGACTTCCATCGTTGCTGGTGGCTAAACCTAAATCAGATTGGGCAATTGCTTTTTCTATTTCAGTGATTAGTGTCTTATCCCAAGGTTGAATAACAAGCTGACGCGGTTCGGGTGCGGTAATTGTACCAACTTGGTTTAATGGAGTCTTACTACCATAATAGTTGATCGTTACTTGGTCTAACAATGCTGTGGTAGCCCGACCCGTTTGAATATGTGACAATTTTGTTGTCGTCGACTCAACTGTTTTTTTCATGCGTGATTCAGCATTTTGCAGTGCTTCTTGCATCTGAATTTCCTATTCCTTTCTGTTCAAAGATTCCAATGACCGCTGTGTGCTGTCTGTAATAAACTTTACTGACCGAGGACAAAGAGCACAAAACGTTTTATCACAATGTTTTCTCCGAGTTGCGCTATAGCATCCTTGACAAGATCCTCAATTGTTTTATCGGCATCGCGAATATAGGGCTGTTTTAATAGACAAGCTTCCGAGTAATATTTAGAAACCCGTCCATCAACAATTTTATCAACAATATGGTCAGGTTTACCTTCTTGTAGAGCCTGTGTTTTCAGTATAGCCTTTTCAGCATCAAGTTCTTCAGCAGGCACTTCGTCTTCGCTGACATATTTCGGTTTCGCTGCAGCGACTTGCATAGCGATCTCTGTAGCTAATTTCTGAAATTGTTCCGTTCGTGCAACAAAGTCGGTTTCGCAGTTCAGCTCAACTAATGTACCAACACGGTTGCCGGGATGGATGTATGAGATTATTAATCCCTCTTCTGTTGCCCGTCCGCCCTTAACCTCAGAAGCGCGCAAGCCTTGCTCGCGCAATTTCTTAATTGCGACATCAATATCACCATCCGTTTCTGTTAGTGCTTTTTTGCAGTCCATAATTCCGGCACCAGTGCGCGAACGCAACTCACTGACCATTTTTGCTGTAATTGCCATGTTTCCTCCAATTTTAATCCGTATATAAGTGCCAGACATTCACCTATATATCATTAGGTCGTTATACTGGCACCGCCAATTTTGACTTTTAAAATTATAGACTATATATTTCGTACGTGTAAATTGTTGAGTGCTAATTTGAAAATAGTCCAGTCCGTTATGCTACTGTATGACTTAACGTTGTCGTCGTGATCTTCTTTTGGGACGAGGTTGACGTGCTTGACGTTGTTCACCATCACCAATGGCTTCGGGTTCAGCTGAAAGCTGTTCTGCATCAACCATTTGTGCTGTCTGTTCTTCATGACGTTCTGTTTCAGCAACTTTATCAACCTGGTTTTCTTCAGTCTGAACTTTTTCTTCTTCAACCTGTTCACCTTCCAATGCATCCCCACGTCCTTGAATAACTGCTTCAGCTAAAACCGAACAGATTAACCGGATTGACCGGATTGCATCGTCGTTACCAGGGATAGGAAGGTCAATAGGATCAGGATCACAGTTTGTATCTACTATCGCGATGATTGGAATACCAAGCTTGTTTGCTTCAGCAATAGCGGTATGTTCTTTGCGCGTATCTGTGACAATAACGACTTCAGGAAGGATAGACATCTCTTTGATTCCTGTGAGGTTATTAGACAATTTCCCCTTTTCGCGTCTGAGACGAATGATCTCTTTTTTCGGACGTTTCTCAAGTTCACCACTCGTTTCTTCTGCTTCGAGTGTTTCTAACTTACTGATACTTTGTCGGATAGTCTGGAAATTAGTCAACATTCCTCCGAGCCAACGGTGGTTCACATAATACATGCTACACCGCATAGCTTCTTCAAAAACTGCTTCCTGAGATTGTCGTTTAGTTCCTACAAAGAGAGCTGCACCACCTTGTGCTGCAATGCTCTTAACATATTCAACTGCAGTTTCAAGCATCGAAAGTGTCTGCTGTAGATCAATAATATAAATACCATTCCGTTCAGCGAAGATGTACTCTGCCATCTTCGGATTCCAGCGCCGCGTTTGGTGCCCAAAGTGCACTCCACATTCAAGGAGTTCCTTCATTGTTACTGACAAAAATAACCTCCTGGGTTAGAAGGAGTTCATAGACTCCCGTTGGGTTTGTACGTCCACCTCCTTCATATTTGCATCAGACTCCCAAAAAGAGAGAACCCGCCGTGCAAATCTGGAGGTGTGTATCTCTGTTAAATCTATTATTCTCGTATGGTCAAATTGCGTTAATTATACCACGTTTCTACAGGGTATGCAACTCTTTTTTCTATCGTGAACAGGGATGTGAAATCATTTCTCAACCTCATTTCTGTCTATACGTCTACGATTAAAATGGAGACAAAAATGCAGAAATTACTTGAACAAGTAGCAGCACATCTCAACATAAATATTGCTGAGATTAGAGTTGAGTCGATTCATCACGGTTCCTTACAGAAACATAACGTGTGTCGTCTCAGAATCGGAACAGACAACTTCCTACTCAAACAGCACGATATCACTGCCCAGGTACCCCAAACAAGTTTTACACCATTTCAAATAGAGAGGCACACAATATCAATACTATACAATGGTGGTTTATGTGTGCCAAGAATGATATGGGACTTTGAACAACATAACGCGTTATTATTGGAATGGTGTGGCAACCAAACACTCGATTCCTTAACTCAGAGAAGTTCAAAGGCAGACCTTATTCCACTCCTTAACACTATCCTATTTGAAATGTGCAGGTTTGAAGTCTTTTTTGCTAAACATAGCACACATTTCCAGTCTTATGTATTCAACTATGATCATCAGAAGCATCTGAAACATCTACTTGAACAAGGTAGAAAAACGATCAATTATTTGGAACATCTAAGAAAGACTCCGCACATTGAGACACAAAAAAAGCAAATTGACGCAGCTTGGACATCTCTTTCCAATCGGTTGCTTGAAGCAACACCTACCTTAGACAGTCTGGACTACCAAGCACACAATATCGTTATAGATAGAGAACTACCAACATTCATTGATTTTGGAAGTATTGGATGGGATTGGCAAGAAAGACGATTAGTACAGTACTTTAACAGCATTGGAGCACATCAGGAAGGGGCAAACTTTGTTTCATTGTTGAACCGTGAATTGGTTGAAACTTATGCAGAATGGGTTGCTCAGCATCGGGACAATGTGAAAGTTGCTGATGTATCTGCACATGTAGATGCTCATCACCTGCTTTTTTATCTGACTATTGTCCATAGGATTTTGGAAGCGGTTGCACGACCTGAAGTCTTAGAAAACAAAACACTAATCCAAGGATGGGACAATATGCGGTCAAGATTGCAAT
>VYFM01000093.1:0-9684 GCA_009842375.1 Candidatus Poribacteria bacterium
AATCGGCGTCCTCCGCGATTCAGACAACACACATGCCAAAAACTTTACACACCCACAACAATTCATAACCTTGACATTTTGCTTAAGCACACATATAATCAATCTATACGCATAGTGCAACTATATTGGATGAACAAACACCATCCGAACCATTCCATGCAAAATAATGATACTCAGTCCCAAAGTTCACTCCTAAAAAACATACTGCTTATTACACCACTTAGTCTGATAGCACGCGCTGGAACCTTTCTCATCTACATCGCCCTCGCAAACTGGTTCGGTGATACTGCAGAGATGGACTTCATCTACTATTATTGGGGGATCGCTGACTTCCTGATTGCGTTGCTAAGTGGAGCAACTGCTTACTCTGTCCTTGTCCCACTGTTAGCAGAAGCAAGGGAAAAGGGAGAAACCGAAGCCCAACGTTGCGTTCAATCTATCTTTTCTCGTTACATCATACTCATGCCGGCACTCAGCGGCGTTATTGGGGCAGTTTCATGGGGAATCTCACAACTCTTTTTCCCAAACGTTGGACTCACAGCATCAACCACAATCGGTATTCTCTGCGGATTTCTCTGTTTAACGATTATATCATCTATCCGTTGGATTTTGAAGGCTATTTTAGACACATACCAAGCGTTTTACATACCTGTTATTGTGCATGCACTTCGCGCTGTTATTGTCATTGCTGCTATCTTTTTATGCAAACCTTATGTGAGTTGGTTTAGCATCCCAATTGCACTCATCATCGGTGAACTTTTTCAAGTAGTTATTCTATTTCAACGCTGCGGTGTTACCCTTAACATACCAATACACAGTCTATTAACAGCCACACGAAACCAAACAGAGACATCAGAAGTTCCATATACCACACAATTTTTACGACAATGTTTTGTAATGGCGGGTGCAGCTATTTCAGATGGCATGAATCCTGTTGTTGACAGAGGAATGGCGAGTACACTTGGTCCAAGTTCGGTTTCAAAACTGGATTATTCACTCCGCTTGTGCGCAATTCCCGAAGCACTGACAGGTGTAACACTACCAGTGCTACTATCGCATTGGGCAAAAATATCGTCATCCGAAAACATTCAGAAGTTGCAGCAAAGCGTGTGGAGAGGTGTTTTAGCAGTAATCATGCTGATGGTGCCGTTTCTACTCGGATTTTATCTCTTTCGATCTAATATTGTCGCACTCTTTTTTGGACATGGGAAACTTTCTGTAGCGGGACAACAGCATATTGCTTCCCTGTTAGGCATTTATCTAATCGGCATGCTCCCGCGACTCATCAGTAGGTTGCTCATCCGCGCACATCTTGCCCGTCAAAACCATTTCACAGTTCTCACCACAACGTTAATCAGGCTTACATTGAATCCTGTCCTCAATTGGATTCTTATGCGATATTGGGGATTAGAAGGGATTGCTTGGTCAACTGCATTACTATCCTATCCAATTTGTGCGTTTATTGCGATTGAATTTTGGCGTAAATGTCATACTTCGGAAAAAAGGGCAGGGTGATTAGAAGTGATGCCTTGTACGCCAAAAGTCAGCATTTGACGCATCTGTTTAACATCGTCTACAGTCCAACACCATAGAGCAATACCACGACGACAGACTTCCTGAGCGAATTCTGCGGTTATCAGATGGTGATTGACATTAAGCAGACCACTTCCGAGTGTACTGACTTGTTGACAAAGTTGGATAGGATTTGTGTTACCATTGTTACTGCCGATAAGGTATCCTGTTGGAATACGTGGTTCCAACTGACGCACGGTTTGTAAAACGGATACATGGAAAGAGATGATTACAATCTGTTCAAGTGCATTCATATCACGGACTTTTTCCACAACTGCTTCGGAGATCAGAGAATCCTTTATTTCTAAAACAGCCATTGTCTTGCCTGTAATACATTCTAATACTTCAGCAAGTGTAGGCACGGGTTCACCTGTGAACTGTTGGTTGAACCAGCTACCCGCATCTGCCTGTTTGATAGTCTCTAAGGTTGTTTGATTTACTGGACCGCGCAAATTTGTGGTGCGATCTAAGGAAGGGTCATGTATAACAACAATCTCACCGTCGGCAGTACCGTGCAGATCAAGTTCAATCGCATCTACACCGATTTCTATTGCTTTATTGAATGCAGCGAGTGTGTTTTCTGGGGCGATCCTTGAAGCACCGCGGTGTGCAATCCGAACCCACGAATCCATATTGCGCTATTTCCCGTTAACTCGAATTTTATGTTGTTTCATTTTTTTGATGAGTGTGGTTCGGCTAATACCGAGTAGTTCGGCTGCTTTGCTCTGATTATCTGAACATTCCTCTAATGCCAATTCAATAACAGTCTGATCCAACAAGGCGAGAACATCATCATACAGTTGAGTGTTACCTTCAGCAATTCTCGCTTTCGTAATATCATGTAGCACAGATTTTAGGGAAGTTTCCATGTTTGATACATCTGCAGTGACTGCACTTGACGGTGAATGGATTTCTTCGGGTAAGTCGTCAGGCAAGATTACATCTGAACGTGAAAGGGCAGCAGCACTTCTGATGCAATTCTCTAACTCGCGAACATTGCCGGGCCAAGTATATTTTTGGAGTAGTTCCATGCCCTCTTCAGATATGCCACGTATCGGTTTTCCAAGTTCATCTTGTACAAGTTGAAGGAAATGTGTGATAAGCAACGGTATATCTTCTTTTCGTTCTCGTAAAGGTGGAAGATGTAGCGCGATACGTTTAAAACGGTAATACAGATCAGCACGGAACTGTCCAAGCTTGACCATCTGTCCAAGTTCCTGATTGGTAGCAGCAATGACGCGTACATCTACCTTAAGGGTTCGTGTACCACCTAACCTTTCAATCTCTTGGGTTTGCAGCGCGCGGAGCAATTTCACCTGTAATGCCGCAGTCATATTCGCTATCTCATCAAGGAAAAGTGTCCCTCCATTTGCCAACTCAAAACGACCGGGTTTTCCCTCTTTTTTAGCCCCTGTGAATGCCCCAGGTTCGTACCCGAACAACTCACTTTCCAAGAGTTCATCTGGAAGTGCCCCACAGTCAACAGGAATGAACGGCATATCTTTGCGTTCACTCCCTGTATGGATTGCACGCGCAACAAGGTCTTTTCCTGTCCCTGTTTCGCCTTCTAATAATACTGTGGTCGTATTACTTGCCAACACTCCGATGAGTTTATAGATCTCACGCATCTGATCGCTTTTTCCAACGAGTCGATGACCGCGTTGTTCAGTTGGAGAGTCTGATTGTGTTTCTACTGGCAATGTGCTGCGAACGGACTGTGTGCGAAATGCTCGTTCAAGTACACTTTTGACGATTTCCAAGTCAATCGGTTTTGGGACAAAATCAAACGCCTTTAGACGCATCGCCTCTATTGTTGTCTCAACGTCGTCGTAGGCAGTGATGATAACCACGATTACAGACGGATGTTGGATTTTAATCTTCTCTAACGCTTCCAAGCCGCTCATACCAGGGAGTCCAACATCAAGCAAAACCACATCCGGATTGTCAGAAGCAATATGACGCAGCCCTTCCTCAGCATTATTCGCTATGCTGGGAGAGTATCCCTCACCCTCAAGGAATTGCTGAAATGCCCAACAGATCTTCTCGTCGTCATCAACTACCAACACGTTTTTCATGATAATCTGTCCATCACTTATCTTGTCGAGGACCACCCTCAATGGAAAGCAGGAAATTTTTCCCATCATCGCCAATCTCAGGTTTACTGACTTCTGCTGCTTGTTCCTCAAGTTTTTTCTTCAGCACAGGATAAGAATCTACTATTGGAGTCTCGTTCAGAGATGTTAAAGCGGATTTACGTTTCTCAGCATTTTGGATAGCATCCTTCAGCCTTTCACCTTTTCGCTTTGTGTGCGCGGCATCCCGTGCTTTGAAGTCTGGTAATACTTTGTCAGCAAAAAGATGTAATGATTCACAAATGTCTTCATGCCGATTCGCACCTGCCTGTTGTATGAAAACAACTTGGTCCACACCGGCGTTTTCCATTATTTCTAAATGTTCTCGGACTTGATCAGGGGTGCCAATCCCCGCACGCGCTTCCGTTGGATCTTGTTTTGACTGTTTATACAGTTTCCAAATATCTGTTTCACCGGGTATTTGTGAACCGTTGTAATAGTAGTGGGCAAGGGCAAATCGGAAGAAGCGAAATCCATCTAAACCGCGGACGAGTGCGGTCTTCTCATTTTCATGGCAGGAAAAACCCGATACCATAGCGATATTTGGGTTCACTCTTTGGGTTAGTGGTGTGCATTCGTTCTCAAAGATTTCGTAATATTCCTCTACCCAATATTTAGCCTCAGTTGCATCAACAAATGCGAAGGTTAGCGCGCCTAATCCGTGTCTGGCAGCAAATCGGAGACTATCTCGACTGGAACAAGCTACCCATGGTGGTGGATGTGGGGTTTGTAAAGGTTTGGGGACAACGTTACGCACCGGCATTGAGAAATACTTTCCATCATAACCCGCATAAGGTGATTGTACCATCATCTTTGCCGTTTCTCGTGTACATTCCTCCCACATCTCCCGTTTACACTTTGGATCGACGTTAAATCCACCAAGTTCCATATGTGAAGCGGATTCACCTGTTCCCCATTCTACACGTCCGTTCGATACAAGGTCAAGCGTAGAGATACGTTCTGCAACGCGTGCAGGATGGTTATATGCGGGTGGCATCAGGACGATTCCGTGACCAAGCCGAATTTGTTGTGTCCGTTGACTACATGCAGCCAGAAATACCTCCGGCGCAGATGAGTGTGAATACTCTTCAAGGAAATGGTGCTCTACCTCCCATATATAGTCAAATCCAAGTTTGTCAGCCAATTCTACCTGTTCTAACGCATCTTGAAAAAGTTTGTGTTCTGCCCCTTCTTTCCATGGGCGCGGGATTTGGTGTTCATAAAACAACCCGAATTTCATGCGATAATGTTGTTCCTTTCTCTAAACCTACGTATTTTCAAGTGTCTGCATTTCCTTATCTGTCAACTGCCAATCAAAGATGTCTAAATTCTCACGCAGATGCAGTTCCGAACCAGATTTAGGAATCGTGATTATATCTTTCTGTATAAGCCATCGCAATGCAACCTGTGCTGCTGTTTTTCCGTGCTTGTTTCCTATTCCTGTCAATTCTGTGTCATCCGCAAGATTACCCACTGCAAGAGGTCTGTGTGCTGTGATAGGAATGTTACGTGTATCACAATGAACCCGCAACGCCTCCTTTTGGCTCCGGACATGATACTCTACTTGATTTGTACAAATCGGCAGGTCAGATATCTCACACGCTCGGTCAACTTGTACAATGCTGAAGTTACTGATACCGATACTTCTCACCTTACCAGCATCGTATATTTCTTGAAAGGCACTGAACGTTTCTGCAAACGGTACAGAGTCGCTTGGCCAATGGATAAGCAGCAGATCAACGTAGTCCATCTGCAAATCACGAATACACACATCAAATTGCGACAGCACATCGTCATGTTTCAGATGCGTATGCCATATCTTGGTTGTAATAAATAGTTTATCACGGTCAATACCAACCTCGCGCAATGCTTTGCCACACGCACGTTGATTGTCATACATCCACGCAGTATCAATATGCGTGTACCCCAATTCAATGGCTGTTTTGATGACCCGTTCACATTCCTTGCCTTTGAGTCGCCAAGTTCCTAAACCTAACATCGGCATTTCATGTCCAGACGCAAGTTTAACGTTTTTCATAGGTAATAACCCTATACTCCTTTTTATTCCATGATAGTTATTTATGGAAAATTGTCAAGCGAATTTGTATATTGAGGGGTGTGTAAAGTTTTTGGCAAAAGGTTACCTCACGCTCAGATATATCGTAGGGGCGAAGTCTCCTTGCCCGCTCTTCTGTCTGGATCACGGAAAGCACAGAAGACGCTGAACACACTGAAAGAAGAGATCTTTTCCGCGTATTCAGCGATGCAGACAATAAACGCATACACCCACCAAAATCCTCTTATCCTGAAAATCCTGAAATCCTGTCCATCTTGGTTCAGACAAATATTCGCTGAATCCAATCCATAAATTTTACTTACTCAAAACACTAACATTTGATAAAATAATAAGAACACAACTTCAAAACCATCGATATTTATTCAGCACAACATGGAAAGGAAAACAATGGAAAAAGGTAAACGTCCAAATATACTGTGGTACTGCACAGACCAACAACGTTTTGATACTATTGGAGCGTTAGGAAATCCACATATCAATACACCAAAACTTGACGAGTTCATCCGTCAATCCACATCATTTACACACGCCTATTGTCAATCTCCAATATGCACACCCTCTCGCGCAAGTTTTATGACCGGCATGTATCCTTCAGCCATAAGCGTTACTGGTAACGGTAACCCGGTTTTCCCTGAATACTATGAAGATAGGCTAATCTCACATATACTTGCCGACAACGGTTATGACTGTGGACTAATCGGCAAACTTCATCTCGCAAGTGCGTTTGATAGGCAGGAAAATCGTGTGAACGATGGGTATCGCTACTTCCAATATAGCCATGACCACGGGAAACCAAAAGCTTATGGACACGAATACGCAGATTGGGTACGCGAACAAGGTGAAGACCTTGGCAAACTTCTACAACAACGTGTAGTTGTGCAAAAACCGAAGAAAAAGACCGGACATTTTCCTGAACCGACACCAGATTGTGACAATATCCCTCCCCATCTACACCAAACCTATTGGTGCACCGAAAAAACGATTGAATTTATCAACAAAAACCGCAGAAAAAACCAACCATGGATGCTAAACATCAATCCTTTTGACCCACATCCGGGCTTTGACGCGCCTTGGGAATATTATCGTCGTTATGACCCAGAAACACTTCCAGGCTGCCACTTTCAAGAAAGCGATATCGCCTTTCAGAACAAATTGACAAACGCTGGTATAGATTTTCAATCTCAAGCAAAACCACCATCTGAATGGGACGACAAGCAGATGCAGGCTTCATATTACGCCATGATTGAACAACTTGATCACGAATTCGGACGTATACTGGACTACCTTGATGCTGAAGAGATTCGTGAGAACACTATCGTTATCTTTACCTCAGACCACGGGGAATCCCTCGGAGACCATGGGTTAACATACAAAGGATGTCGTTTTTACGAGGGGTTATCACGTGTGCCATTGATCATCTCCTATCCGACTGATTTCATGGAAAACGTTCAAAGCGAGGCACTTGTTGAACTACTTGACATTGTTCCCACGCTATACGACGTATTAGGTATAGATATCCCTTATTACGTTCAGGGTAAATCGCTCGCGCCATTATTGCACGGTGATGCTCCTGCCAATGAACATCGTGAGGCGGTTCGTTGTGAATTCTTCGGTGCACTTGCAACGCCAGACCAGACTCATGCAACCATGTATCGCGATAGGCAGTGGAAACTCGTTACCTATCATCAGAAAGGGATTTGCGAATTATACGATCTTGACAATGACCCTTGGGAACACAACGACCTGTCAGAACATAGCGATTATCAAGATGTCAAGTGGGAATTGATGCAAAAGAGTTTCGACGCAACTGTCTACGCGCACCCACAGATGATACCCCGAGTCGCTTCACATTAGCGTTTGACCTATTCCAATATCAGATCCACCTCTTAATAAAGCGAGGTATAAATAGATGACCTTGAGGGCAATACTCATCGGTTTAGCACTCGTCATCGTCCAAACAGCAATCACTCCTTACAACGATTACTTCCTTCAAGGGACAGACATTTCCGGTAATCACTTCCCATTAGGGGCAGTTTTTACCCTGATTTTTCTTACACTTGTCATCAATCCTGTTATAAAAAAGATAGTCCCGCGAGCGCAACTAAATCCTGCAGAGTTGATTGTAATTTGGGTAATGATGGGTGTAAGTTCAGCCATTCCATCAAAAGGGATGATTGGCTTCTTGCTGCCGTATTTAGCTGCTCCAGTCTATTTTGCCACACCTGAAAACGAATGGGCAGAAACACTACACCCACACTTCCCTGAATGGTTGATTGTGTGGGATAAAAACGCTGTTACCAATTTCTATGAAGGAGAATCATTTGTTCCATGGGCACTCTGGATAAAACCAATTATCGTGTGGACAGTTTTTATCCTATTGCTCTATTGTGTAACAATCTGTGTCTCAATCGTTTTACGAAAACAGTGGGTTGAGCGTGAGAGGTTTATATTTCCGCTTGTGACTATTCCCGTAGAGATGGTCCAGCAATCTGCAACACCAAGTAGATTAGGCGGATTTTTCAACAAAAAGTTCCTCTGGTTAGGATTTGGGATTGCTGCAGCATTTCATCTACTCAACGGATTACACGAGTATGTTCCCGCACTACCGTCTATCCCAAATCGGTATGACCTTTACGCGCCATTCACAGAACGTCCATGGATTGTGATGCGATGGTGGCCCCAATTTCGTTTCTTCCTCTATTTCTCTGTGATCGGTATAACCTACTTTCTCGCAATGGATGTGTCGTTTAGTTGTTGGTTTTTCTTTCTCGTATTTAAGTTGCAGTACATCATAATCAACGCATTTGCGATTCCTATCAGTCCTTGGATATGTGCAAGGGGACAGACAATGGCTGCCTATGTAGTCATGGTTATTGCTTTTCTGATAAACAGTCGAAGACACATTATAGATATTGTAAAAAGAACATTCCAGCAATCTTCAACCACAACGATTGACGATTCAAATGAAGTGTTACCGTATAGATGGGCAGTTCTTGGAGGATTGATAAGTTTTCTGTTACTTGTTGCACTATGTGCTTATGCTGGAATGTCGCTGTGGGTCGCTTGTAGCATTATAGTACTATTTCTGATTGCATCTACAGCCTTATCGTGGATGGTGGTCAATGGCGGTATGTTGCTAATTCAAGCACCGATGTATCCCGTAGAATACTTTGAGATCGTTACAGGTTCAAGAATCATCAACGCGAACAGCTTAGCACTATTAGGATTTCAACGTGTCATGATGCGCGACTGGGGAGGTATTCTAATGCCGAGTGTTCTACATGGGTTCAAAGCCGCAGACCCACTTAACTTGAACCGAAAGAGGATACTCGGTGCAATGATGCTTGCGATTATTGTTGCTATCGGTGTTTCGTTCACAGCATCACTACCTTTGATATATGAAAAGGGGGGAGTAAACCTGCAACGCGGACCATTCATTGGTGCTCCGAGATACCTAAATCATATCGTCACCTTAATTCAGTATCCCAGAGATATGAAATTGGGTGAAGCATATAGCATGCTTTTAGGAGTCGGTATCACTTCATTTCTACTTGTCATGCAACGCCAATTTATGTGGTGGCAAATTCACCCTATAGGATATGTGATGGGCGCGGTTTATTCATCCTATTTCCTCTGGTCATGTATGTTTGTTGGATGGTTTTTGAAGTTCTTGATACTAAAATCAGGTGGTATCGGATATTATCGTCGATTCCGACCACTGTTTATGGGATTGATCATTGGTGAGTTTGGCATCGTTGGTATGTGGATGGTGATAGGTATATTTACCGGTGTAAATTATCAAAACGCTCTACCAGGGTAACCGAATATTGATAAATTTATATTTTTTCGGTTGTGTAATTTTTACAGTTTTGCTACAATTAACCAAATACTTTAGGTGTTAAG
>VYFM01000093.1:9694-10616 GCA_009842375.1 Candidatus Poribacteria bacterium
CATAAATCATATTACATTTGAGATGGAAGTAGGAAAATCTATTTTTATTGGAGGAAAACACAGATGAAATTTGGCAATCGAGATAAATCTGTGCTACTTTGTTTAAGTATCATCATATTTGTGCTGTCGGCTACTGCTATCATCCATGCACGAGTCATTGAAGATGCAAATGTTGAAGTTGTCTATCTTTTTGACGAGGGAGAAGGTGATGTCGCAATAGATTCCTCGCCAAATGGTAGGGATGGAACGATTATAGGGGCACAATATGTCAACGGTGTTTTTGGAACTGGTCTACAATATGATGGAGTAGACAACAACTTAATTATTGGTGGATTTGCTGGTGTCGGTGGACAAGATCCCAGAACAACTCTCTTCTGGTTTAAATCTGACGGAACAAGAGACCATTCATGGGTGAAATGGGGACCGAATGCATCCGGTCAAAAATACTACATTCGCGCCCATGTCACAGGTCAAGAATGCTATTTGAGAATTGAGGTAAATGGTGGACAAAACTACGGAAACGACAACGTGTGTGATGGCGAGTGGCACCATTGTGCTGTTGTTTTCCCCGCAGGTTCGGACTCCGTACAAGACCACCACCTTTATGTGGATGGTGTGCTTCAAGATAAAATAGGAAACGATAAAGAGATGGACACCAATTCAGTAGACCAAGATGTAAACATCGGTGCCCGTCTGACAGGGCACACATTTATGTTAGGTACTATAGATGAACTTGCTATATTCAGCACAGACTTGGATGCTGATCAAATCAATGATATTAAAGACAATGGTTTGTATGGCAGTGTTAGTGTTGACCCGCAAGGAAAGTTAGCAACAAGTTGGGCAAGGATTAAGAAGTATTAGTATATAATCCACTATCAGATGTCAATACGCATTAGGTTGTATTGTGGAGTCTTCGAAC
>VYFM01000136.1 GCA_009842375.1 Candidatus Poribacteria bacterium
TACACAGGGGGAGTTTGTCGCACCTGAAACTGAAATTGAAGTAATATTAGTTGAAGGCAGCCGTGTAGTCGTCCGAAGTTTATAAATAATAAAATTAAATGTTATGTTTTAACAATGAACACAAAACAATAGGAGATTCGATATGGGAGAACTAACCTGGGTTCCGATTGTCGCTGTAGTAGTACTCATTGTAATCTTTATGTTCTTTTGGTTCGTCCCAGTTGGGCTTTGGATTGCTGCAGTTGCAGCTGGTGCCCCACTTCGCATTTCGGAACTAATCGGAATGCGTCTGAGACGAGTCAATCCGAACATTATAGTCAAGGCATTAATTAGCGGTCATAAAGCCGGATTAACAGTAGCTACAACCGAATTGGAGGCACACTACCTTGCAGGTGGTAATGTCTTGAATGTTGTAAGTGCGCTCATCGCAGCAGATAAAGCTAAAATTGATTTGACTTTTCAAAGGTCCTCCGCCATTGATCTGGCGGGTAGAGATGTATTTGAAGCAGTGCAAGTTAGTGTTAATCCGCGCGTCATAACCACACCAAGAATTAGTGCACTTGCACTTGATGGTGTTGAACTCATAGCAACTGTTAGGATTACTGTCCGAACCAATATCAACCGTCTCGTTGGTGGTGCTGGCGAAGATACGATTATTGCACGGGTTGGGGAGGGAATTATCAGTGCAATCGGTGCTTCTGAAACCTACGAGGATGTGCTTGAAAACCCGGATATTATTTCCAAAACAGTGTTAGATCGTGGTCTTGATGCAGGGACCGCTTTTGAAATTCTATCGATTGATATTGCAGATGTAAATGTCGGGAAAAATATTGGTGCGGAACTTCAAGCTGAACAAGCAGAAGCCGACCTCGTTGTAGCACAGGCAAAGGCAGAAGAACGCAGGGCACTCGCGGTTGCACGGAAACAGCAGATGACTGCAAACGTACAGGAGATGCGCGCTAAAGTTGTTGATGCTGAGGCTACTGTCCCACGCGCACTTGCAACTGCATTTCGTGAAGGCAACTTAAATATCTCACCTATGACAGAAGGAGAATAAGGATGGAACCAGTTATACTTGCGATCATTGCTGTCTGTACTTTACTGTTTTTAATTGTTATTGCTTGGTTAGTACCGCTCGGTCTGTGGATTACAGCAATTGCTGCTGGTGTGAAGGTCGGTATTTTCGATCTCGTTGCCATGCGTTTGCGTCGTGTTCCTCCAACCGCTATTGTTGAACCGCAAATTAATGCTACAAAAGCAGGATTAACCCTCTCACTTGACGATCTTGAAGCACATTTTCTTGCTGGTGGACGCGTAGCAAGCGTTGTCGCAGCACTCATCGCAGCAGATAAAGCGAATATTGTGCTTGATTTCGCACAAGCTGCTGCGATTGATTTAGCGGGCAGAGATGTCCTACAAGCTGTACAAGTCAGTGTCACACCTGAAATCATTGATATTCCTGCACAAGAAGATCCAAGCACTGGTATTACCGCTGTTGCACGGGATGGGATCCAACTCATTGTGAAGGCACGCGTCACTGTCAGAGCAAACATTGATCGCCTTGTCGGTGGTGCAACAGAAGACACAATACGTGCCAGAGTCGGTGAAGGCATTATTACAACAATCGGGTCTTCAGGAAACCACAAACAGGTTTTGGAAAACCCCGTGAGAATCTCTGAAACAGTACTTGAAAAAGGGCTTGAGGCAGGAACTGCCTTTGAGATATTGTCTATTGATATCGCTGATATCAATGTCGGTGAGAACGTCGGCGCAAAATTACAGACTGATCAAGCAGAAGCTGAACTAAAAATCGCTCGTGCGAAAGCTGAAGAACAACGGGCACGTGCGGAGGCAGAAGAGGAAGAAAACAAGGCTCTTGTAGAGGAGATGACTGTCAAGTTGATTGAGGAAGAAGCGGAAATTCCACTTTCTATTTCAGACTCGTTCAACTCAGAAAAAATGAGTGTAATGGATTACTATACACTCCGCAATATCGTTGCAGATACTGAGATGCGTCAATCTATCGCCTCTCCGGTCGGCACTGAAGATTCAGACACAACCCGTTCCTCACATTCTCTCGGACTTTCATAAACAGGTCTAAAGGAGAAAATGATGGATTTTGATATACAAACGGTAATTGCAATAGTTGTTGGAATTTTGTTTCTAATCTTTGGAGGCACACGGCGTCGCAAAACAGAACGGTCGGAACCTTCTCCACCCCAAAGCAATCCCGATATTGAAGCACAACCCGATAGCGAAGTAGTGTTGCCTCCCTTTATGCAGAATTTTGAAGATTTTCCTGAAGAAACAGAATTAGCAGAGGAAGTTGTGAGTAGCGAGGCAGAAGGAGATTTACCGATGGTAACAGAACAATCTGAACCTGAACCGGTTCAAGAACCTATTCCTGAGAAAGAACCAGCAGTACCTCCGCCTGTACCAGTGGATTCACCTACTCGATTACCCACGAGACCATTACCGTCAACTTCTCTGCTTGATCTCTCACCGAGGACATTTCGTCAAGGGATCATTCTTTCGGAAATATTGGGTAGACCTAAGACACTTAGATCACGTAGAAGGTAATCAACTGATTTCGTTAGTAAATAACAGATATTCTGGTCTCATCATTGATTATCTTCTATGGTGTTAGTATTACCATGCTAAATCGTATGTCAGCAGAATCAAGTTATATTGAGCAATATGTCACGACTCATTTTTCAGTTTTCTATAATACCTCTCCTGTTCCTAATTTTATCCAACTGTGTCCAACCCCACCCAAAGGAATCAACACAACCAGATGCTATTGAGAAAGAAATGCCCTCTTATGCCCGATTTCTCAAAGGAATTAAGATATGCCTTGATCCAGGACACGGCGGTCAAGGACATATTCCAGGCTATAAACGCGGTCCAACCGGGCTACGTGAAGCTGAAATTAACCTAAAGGTTGCCTTTTACTTAAAAGAGTTATTGGAACAAGTAGAAGTCAACGTAGTCATGACTCGTGTTGACGATTCTTATGTCAGTCTGGCACAACGAAGTCAAATAGCCAACGATAACCAAGTGGATTTCTTCATATCAATACACCATAACGGTCTTGATGACAATCCAGAGACAAACTACTCTTCAACGTGGTATCACGGTGATGCTGATGAATCACGCGCAAGTTTAGACCTTGCACGGTACGTTCATCAAGGAGTTACAGATGCCCTTCGATTGCCTAATACGCCGGCAACAGGACTTTATTCTGACAAACTAATTGTAGCATCCGGTTTCGGTGTTCTACGACTGACAGAATGTCCCGCAATCGTATGTGAAGCATCATTCTATACAAATCCAGAAGAGGAGACACGACTAAAAGATGATAACTACCTCAAAAGAGAGGCTTACGGATATTTTCGCGGAATTGCACGTTATGTTGAAGCGGGATTCCCAAAAGGAGTTCTTATAACACCAGAACATGAATCTATTATACAATCGGAAACACCTACTATCAAGATTCAGGTAATGGATGGAATACATGAACGTGGCGCGTGGATACTCAAACGGCAGCAGGTGTTCACCAACACTATACAAGTAAAAATTGATAATGTTATTGTCCCGTTTCAATATGACCGTGATACCGATGTGATTACTGTAGACAATCTAAAGCCACTATCAAACGGTATCCATTATATCCAAACAGATCTTGTAAATTATTACGGCAATCATAACCTACCAAAACCACAGCAGTTTAAGGTTGCCCCTCCTGCAACTGAGTTACAACTAAAAGCATGGACAGAAACGCTTCCCTACGATGGGAAAAGCTACGTTGGGATCACTGTAACTGCACTTGATGCTGATGGATTACCTATTGCAGATGATGAACAGATCACTGCCAAAACATCCAACGGTACCCTCAAAAACACTGAGAATCTATCAATAAACGGTACATCACAGTTTTATCTGAACGCACCTAAAAAACAAGGTTCAGCTACGGTGGTAGCATCTTACGGGCAAACAAACAGTTCAATTAAAATCCGTTTTGCAAACATTGCGAAGGCAATTATACAAGGTCAGATAACCGACTCTGATGCCAACACCCCAATTGACAATGTTGAGTTACATGTTGATCCAGAGATAACAGTAATAACAGACGTTAATGGACACTACTTCATACGAATCGATCCAGCATTGATAACACAATCTGAAACGATACTGTCCATCTCAAAACCTGGCTATTATCCAGACAAACACAAAATAACGATTGAACGGAATAAAGCAACAATCGTCAACACCGAATTGTATGCAATCGCTGATGGGGCATTCTCGAAAACCGTGCTTGTGCTTGACACTGAAACAGACACACCTAAATCACGTGAACTCATCACAACCCTGAAAGAGGTGTTAGAACTTGCAGGAGCAAAGGTATATAACATTCATACAGCAGGACAGAAATTAGATACTAAAACACGGATTCAAACAGTGAATAAAATTAAAGATGAAGGATACTACTTGCAAATTAACCATACACCGAAACGTAAAGGGAAATCACCAGTTGTAGCAAAACACAACAGGGGCAACCAAGGAACTGAGACTTTCCAAAAGCGGATTCTTGAACAATTCAACGCCAATCTCTTTGAAACACCTATTGTCACCGTTCAGGACAGAGAAACACCTATCATTCAGCAGACGAACAAACTTGCTATGACACTTGAAATTCGATCCTTAGACATTCCTGATGCCACTGTTATGAAAGAAGCAACTACAATTTTCGTTGGTGCGTGGCTTTATCTAAAAGAGGAAACGGAGATTGATGAGGAAAAACTGAAGCGGTTCATGCAATACTTTAACCAGAAGCGAGGTGAATAAGGGTGAAGATTGTTACAAAAATAACCAAATTGCAACTCAATCACCCATTCAAAATTTCCCGTCGAGAAAAAGATACATACAGAGAAGTAATATCTATTGAAATTGATGGCGGTGTCGGAGAGGCTGCGCCAGCAAAGTTTTATGGAGAAACGGTTCAGTCAGTAGCAACTGCCATAAAGTCGATTTCCTCACTACTTGATAGAGACCTTGATCAAATCCAAGATGTCATGACTGAGATTGAACAAACCCTTGAAGGTAATTACGCCGCGAAATCCGCAATTGACATGGCACTGCACGACAGATTGGGGAAGAAACTTGGTGTACCACTTTACAAACTCTGCGGTTTGAACCCGACAAAGACACCAGATACTTCGTTTACTATCGGTCTTGACGAACCTTCAGTGATGGTTGAAAAAGTACTACAGGCTGAACAATATCCGATTCTCAAAATTAAAATCGGCACTCCTCGTGATATTGAAATACTACAGACGCTTCGTGATGCCACAGATAAACCAATCTATGTAGATGCTAACACAGCATGGACACCGAATGAGGCAGTTCAGAAAATCCGAGAACTTGCAAATTATGGGGTTGAATTAATAGAACAACCCACTAAACCTGATGATTTAGTGGGTCTGAAATATGTTCGTGAGAATTCAGAACTACCGATTATTGCAGACGAAAGTGTTAAACGAGCATGTGATATTCCTGCATTGGTTGGATCTGTAGATGGGATCAACATCAAATTGGTCAAATGTGGTGGTTTGTTGGAAGCATTACGAATGATACATGTGGCACGCGCCCACGGTTTACTCGTTATGATCGGTTGTATGATAGAAAGTTCTCTCGGTATCACTGCCGCAGCACACTTAACACCGCTTGTAGACTACGCTGATTTAGATGGCAATCTATTAATATCAAATGATCCTTACTCTGGCGTTACGCTTGATAATGGCAAATTGGTTTTACCAAATTTACCTGGTATTGGGGTCTTAACAAAATAGAGAGGTGTAACAATTCGTCAAAATATCAGTGTTTATGTTATAATAAAATAAAATGGCACAAAATATAGAAAAGACTGCATCCGACCAAACATCAGTACAGAGTGGGCAATATGACACCGTTTCAAAAGACTTAATTCATCAAAATCCAGAGGATTGGATAAAGTTTGGTCTCGGTGTACAGGATGCGCGAGTAATACAGGTTATTGATACCGAACAACCCACTGTTAGATCAAATCGTGCTGATAGTTTTATTCAGGCAGAAGTAAACGGTAGGGAATCAATTGTCCATTTTGAGATACAAACGCGGGATAGTACGGAAATACCTATGCCACGTCGTATAGCAGGATATGCGGGAAGATGTATTGAAAGTTTTGGTTTGCCAGTTTATTCGCATGTCATCTATTTGCATCCCGATGCCGGTCATAACGATCCTGGGCAATATATTCAAGAGATGGATGGTTATAATATATCAATCCAATACAAGGTGATAAGACTATGTGAACTCGAAGGTCAAAAAGTCTTGGATGCTAAGCTTAAAGGATTAATTCCATTTACACCACTCATGAAACCTAAAGAAAAAACAAGTTCTGAGGAGTGGTTACGTCAATGTGTTCAGGTCGCAAAGTCCGTAACTCAAAATGAACCAAATCAAGCGGATTATCTTACCAACTTGGGTATTCTAAGTGGTATAATATTAGACTACGAAATCATTCGTGATATTATAATGGAGGAAACAATGCAAGAATCATCTGTTATACAACACTATACACAACAGGGCATACAACAAGGCATACAACAAGGTATACAGCAGGGGGTCAGAGAAGGCACCATTGATGCTATACTTGACGTACTTGAGGAACAATTTCAGTCCGAAGAAATTCAAACCTTAAAACCTGTGCTTGAGAAAATTGAAGATCTTCAATACTTAAAACAATTGTTGCGTGAAGCAGCGCGAGCAAACAGTTTTGAGGCGTTCAAAGAAACACTATTTGAATAGGAGTTAGCATGTCAAAACAAAACCGAAATGTCCTTATCACGGGGGGAACTGGCTTTTTAGGGAGTGCTGTCACCAAAGCCTTCCTTGCACAAGGTGACACCGTTGCTGTCACCTATCTATTTGATAATGAGGTAGAACGTTTCAAGCAATACAACCCTGACCTCAGTGAAAAAGTCACCTTCATATATGCAAATGTAACCGAAGAATCCGATGTTCAAAAAACCGTACAGGATTACATCAGTCAATTCGGTCACTTGGATATATTGGTGAATATAGTTGGTGGTTTTGTTGGCGGGATTCCAGCAGCAGAACTTGATGAAGACCGTTGGGATTTTATGATGAACCTCAATCTAAAATCTGTATTCCTCTGTTGCAAAACAGTGTTACCACACATGACAGAACGAGGTTATGGCAAAATTGTCAACATCTCAGCACGCGCTGGTCTTAAGGGTGAAGCGGGATTGAGTGTCTACTGTGTTTCAAAAGGAGGTGTACGCACCTTAACAGAAGCATTAGCCGCAGAGGTAATGGATTCTGGTATAAACGTTAATTGCATCATGCCAAGTATTATGGATACACCGATGAATCGAGAAGCAATGCCAGACGAAGACCATAGTCGTTGGGTAAAAACAGAGGATGTTGCAAAAGTAATCTGCTTCCTTACTTCAGATGATTCAACGATTATCAACGGTGCTGCCATACCTGTATATGGTAGAGCGTAGAACGGTTGTTCTTAGACATATCCACGTCCCAGTGTTCCAATGTGACGTAAACTACGAATCGGGTACTTGGCATCTTATAACAAGGTATTTCCACAATTACCCTGCAAATGTTACGCATTATTTTTAGACTCCTGCAAATAATATCCAACTCACCAAATCAATTCCCATTGCCCAAAAAATAAGATTATCTTGCTTAAAAAATAAGCAACAAATTACTCAGTCCGCGTTTTCAACCTTTGAAAATCAACAAGGATCTTGTTGTTAGTTGTTTGTGCATACTTGGCACTAATTTTGCTATAGGTTTTGTGTAAGTTTTAATAATGATTATATATGCACGCATTTTATTTGATTTGGAAAGGTTTATATTCAACAGATGGAAGCTGTCGATGAAACACAGAATGTATTAATCGTTGATAATGACCTGGAACGGACACATCTGTTGAACCAGGTTTTCGAGGGAAGTAGATATAACATCGTTGCACACGTCGGACATGAACACGGTCTACTAAATCAAGTCAAACAAACAAGTCCGGATATAATCCTAATAGGTGTTGCTTCACCCTCTGAAGAGACATTAATTGAAATTGGATCTATTAATCAGAATCATCCATGCCCCATTGTTATGTTTGCACAGGATGACCGTTCTGAGACGATTCAAAATGCCACTTTAGCTGGTGTTTCCGCCTATGTAGTCGGAATTCTATCTAAGGAACGAATCGAGACAATTATTGAAGCTGCAATTGCACGATTTGGTAAGTTTCGTGCATTACAAAAGGAACTTGAAAAGACGAAAACGAGTCTTGCAGAACGCAAAATTATTGAACGGGCAAAGGAAATAGTGGCACAACAGCGTGGGACAACAGAAGCGGAGGCATACCAAACTTTGCGAAAAATGGCAATGGATCGTAGGAAACGTCTCGCAGAAATTGCTCAAGATGTTCTCTCAATTGCAGAAGTATTGACAAATAAGGCTTAGAAATCAACTCACAACTTATTACATAATAACAATAGCGTCTTTCGCCGTTGAACGACGCTACTAAAATAGAATAACAAAATACCCATCCAATGTAGGTATGGGTTAGGACATAGGTGTCCATTTGGCAGCAACATTGTGCATGCCGATGGACACCTTTTTATTTTTAACTTTTTTATACATAAGTTTTCATACCATTATTAATAGTTCTCTTTGTAGCATAAACTTTTAGTTTGTGCAGTATTACACCATATACTACAAAACCGGTGATGGGACATAATTTTCCGAAATGGTATCAGGTACATTTCCGAAAATAATACTTACAGAATGCTATATTTTCATAAATAGGAGATTGAACGATGAACCAACAAGAGAAAAAATTAAAGATTAAGAGATCCGCTTCTCAGAGAAGACGAAAAGAAAAAATACATCCTGCAGAAGCACTCAAACGTGAGAAAAATGGACTTGAGGTAATGGATGACATTCCATACTACGTCCGCAATGGGTGGGAATCAATTCCACCTGAGAAACGAGACAGACTCAAGTGGGTCGGTGTGTTTTACAGAAAACAGACTCCCGGTGCATTTATGATGCGACTTAGAATGTCCAATGGATTCACCAATTCTGAGCAAATACGAACAATAGCTTCAATCAGTGAAGCACACGGTCCAGGGTTTGTTGATCTCACAACACGTCAACAAATACAACTACGTGGGTTCACAATTGAGAATGTGCAAAACATCTGGAATCAACTTGAAGATGTAGGTCTAAATTCTCTTCAAACAGGATTTGACAATATCCGAGGTGTAACAGGTTGTCCTGTTGCTGGACTAACCCCAAATGAATTATTTGATGCATCACCTGTTGCCCAAAAATATACAGATATTATTACAGGTAACAAGGAATTTACTGATATACCGCGTAAGTTCAATGTAGGAATAACTGGATGTATGGATAACTGTACACTCGCTGCTTCGCAAGACATCGCACTCATCCCTGCGGTGAAAGATATTGACGATCAAGAGGTGAAAGGTTTTAATGTCTCGGTTGGTGGGAAAATGGGGTCTGGTGGTTACACACTTGCGGAAGACCTTGATGTGTTTGTCTCTCCTGAAGATGCGGCTGAGTTATGTGCTGAAATAACATTGATATTCCGTGACTACGGACCACGCACAGTGCGGAATAAATCACGTCTTGCATTCCTTATTGCTGACTGGGGAGTGGAGAAATTTCGGAATGAGTTAGAGACGCGATATAATAAGCATCTTTTATCAGCAGGCAAAGATATGCGTGGAAAGAAGAAAACAGACCATACAGGTATTTTTTCTCAAAAACAGAAAAACTTAAACTATGTCGGACTGGTAGTGCCTGTCGGACGAATAACAACCACACAACTTTACGAAGTCGCACGTATCGCAGACTTATACGGAACAGGAGAAATCAGGTTAACTCAAGGACAGAATCTGATTATTCCTAATGTACCGGATACAAAAATTGGCGAACTAACTGCTGAACCACTCTTACAAGAACTCCGATATGACCCGTCAGAAGTCATGCGTGGAATGGTTAGCTGTACTGGTATAGATTACTGCCATTTCTCTCTCATAGAAACCAAAGAACGTGCTATGGAGGCTATCAAGCATTTAGAGGAAAAACTTGGCAATACCAAACCGCTAACTGTGCATTGGTCTGGTTGTCCAAATGGCTGTGGAAACCACGCTGCTGCTGATATAGGACTTCTCGGTAAGAGGACCAAAATAGACGGTGTTATTACAGATGCAGTGGATGTCTTTGTCAAGGGGGACGCAGGTCCAAATCCAAAACTTGCAGCAAAGTTGTTAGAAAATGTGCCTTGTGATGATTTACCGCAAGTCCTTGAAGGACTTGTTCCTTACTTTTCACGGAAATAAACTGCTGGTATCTGGAGTTCACATAACTTGTGGATATCCTAAATCGAGTCTGCAATATTTATAGTGAACTTTATAATTAACAGGACATTTCTGTAGCGCAAACTTTTAGTTTGCGTCTCAGCGGCACAAACTAAAAGTTTGTGCTACAACTTCTGT
>VYFM01000189.1:0-1958 GCA_009842375.1 Candidatus Poribacteria bacterium
GTACAAACCCTCGTAGACCAACTAATATTCCTAACGAGAGTAAAGCTACCAACGGAGGATAAATAAACCTTCTCGATGAAGGCACAGGTTCTAAGACGAAGGAATACCAACTTGAGATCACCCGTTTTGTATCGACATCACCGTTTGCTCCATCCCAAACCGAGAATGCAATAGGGACAAAAACACCGGGTTCAATTTGTAAATCTTTTTTATCGTCGGTTTTTAATGCTCGTTTAACCCACAGTCTATATTGTCCATCGGTATATTTACTTTCAGCCTGAATGTCACCTTGTACTTCTTGAATTTCAGCATTTGTGATACCTTTTGCTGTAAGTTCTGTTACCGAGTTAACTGCAGAAGCTTTCCACTGCCATAAGTAAACTGCCTTTTTACCACCCCAAAGAAAATATGGTTTTGGTGCGGTTGGATCCTGCGGAACCTTCACCGGAAATTGGATAGCAATTGCGTCTTCAAATGTTTTGCCAAAATCCTCGCTATCTTGTTCCTCAGTATTATTGGTCCTGTCGTCCCATATAAAAAGAAATGCTACCTCAGTATCATTGTAAAATGACTTAACATTTACTGAATCTATTGTTGGATTAAATTGACGCGGTTCAACAATAATTTGTCCAACCAATGGAAAGTAACTTGCTTGCAGAGTATCCCACGCGGCATCATCAATTGTGGGTAATGTGTCTACAGTATATTGTGAACGAAGGGCATTTTTGCCGATTGCCGGTTCCGGTCTCTTTTCTGGAGCAAGAGATTTGACATAGTTTGCGATGTGCCAACTTTTTTCTTGAAACACTTTCATTGCTTCAGCATGCAATTGTTTCTGTTCTTCATTTGCTGAATCTTCTGTCATCATATCTAAGATGTCATAAGCATTTCCCATTTTTTCATCAAGTTGGTTATATTCTTCATCCTCTGCATCTGTCATTTCAACTTTGTTCTCCAATTGACCATATAGTTGTGCTTCTTCTACAGTTAAACCAAAAGACGCATCTTCAAACATTGGCATAGCGGATCCTGCAATACCACCAATGAATCGTTTGTAAATATCTTCTGTACTGCTACCACCTATAAAATTCCAATTTTCAGTTAGATTTGCTGGCCAACTTTTGAAACCCCATTCATCTTGCAAGGTTGGTGCAGAAGTACCGTCACCGCGCCCTACATTTCCATGGCATTCAAAGCAAGCAAATTGCGTATAAAAGAACTTACCAATTTCAACGCTCTCTTCAGAATAGGGTATTTTTCCATCTAAACTAATTTCTATTGGAGGTGTTTCATTCTCCTCAAAACCTTCATAGAAGGTTTTAATATATGCAACAACTTCCCAACGATCATCAGCACTCAGTGCAGATTCCCACTCAGGCATTGACGAACCGGGCATTCCCTTTGTAATGATGTCAAATAAATCTTTATCTGTAGGTAATTCCCCACCTGCTGTTGAACGAATTTTATATATTCCACCAGTGAAGTCTCTTGGTTGAGGTAGAAGGTTCTTTGCTGCACTGCCATCCCCGCGCCCTTCAACCCCATGACAATGTGCGCAGCTTTCCTCATATACCTTTTTTCCTTGCTCAGAAACTTCCGGTGCATCCTGAGCATAAGTTATGACATTAACAGAGAATATGCTAAAGATAATGAAGGACAAGACATAAATTGATGTTCTCATGATTAATGTCCAACCTCACGGTATGAATAACCGGTATATTCGGATAAAAAAAGTATAACATCCCAAATTTCATCTTTTTCAAGGAGATCTTCCCATATAGGCATTGCTGAGTTCCACGGTGTGCCTTCTTTTGGTAAACCTGGACCACCTTTACTTATTCGCCAAAAGAAGAAAGATTCTTGGAAATTGGGGATAATTCCTGGGTCCTGAAAATTCGCTGGTAACGGATTTAACGCGTTAGCAAAGTGCCCTTGCCCATCAAGATGATCTCCATGAC
>VYFM01000189.1:1968-10521 GCA_009842375.1 Candidatus Poribacteria bacterium
CTCCATGACAATAAAAACAGTTATCATAATAAACACGTCTACCATTTTCTACGTGGGATTTAAACTCTTCTGGATTGTCTTTTTCCAAGTGTCGATAAGGATTTTCAACGTCTTCAATAACTTCATCCTTGTACGTTAATTCTAACGGTGGTGACGGATGTGCATCCCGTGGATCTCCTGGAGGACTCGCTTTTTGTGCTATATTTGTATAGGTATATCCCAACATAAACAGTGGAATCAACACCACTAAAACTATCCGTCGTACTTTTTTATTTTCATCAATAAGCGTTTCAATAATTGGACGGAGGAATTCACTTAATCTTGAGTCCTCAACAGATATGTGGACTAAGATGGCAATGAGGATCAGTGCCATATACATTACAATGACACTGTTCGGTATAGGAACTGAGATTAGACTACCAATGATATACCTTAAGAATATCCATGATGCAACAAAAATAACAAAACATATCGTGAAAAGTGATGGTTTTCTCATGGTTTACCTCTTTTAGGTCTAACAATACCGAAATGTGATTGATTATTCAGCAGTTTCCTCTGATGGATTTTCTGACGTTGTATCACTTGCTTCTTCTGTTGAAACGCCAGTTAAAGTACTCATATATGCAAGTAAGTTTGCCATTTCAACTACAGTTAAGGTATCGGGGAAGTTCACAGGCATTGGTGATGTATCATGCAGTTTTTTACCGGATGCAACCATTATTATAGCTTCTTCTATATCAAACGGATCAAAACTCTCTTCACTCCCATCAACCATCAAAACGATTTCGTCATCATCCATGGTCCCTGATATATATTCGCCAACGGTTTGTACACCGTCAAAGTCGGTAAGTGTCATCATCTTTTTAACTTCAGTCTTAGATACCGTTACTGTTTCATCTCCAACCTTGAGTGTAACTGTGTCTGTGGTTTCCTCAACGATATCTCCACTGATGGGTGTATCAGAATCCATCGGTGTGATTGTTAGCGTGAAATATCCGTTGTCAATTAGATTTACAATGTCTTCTTCATCGATAGGTTCCTCATCAAAATCACTAAAGAGGATAGTGTGTTCTTGTTCAGTACCGTCTGCATCTTTTGTTCGGACTATAACCTTATCCGTATCCTCCGACACAAGTGTTCCTTCATAGGTTATACCATTTGCTTTCACCTTGACTGTGCCGTAGCCAGCAACAATTAATGCGTTAGGTAATAGTATTGACTCCTCAATATAACGCATACTGTTTAGAGCTGCAATGTCTGTTAATTCTGGTGCGGTAACAACTTCAAAATCTTCATTTACCTCACCTGCCTTTGGATTTTCAAGACCTTGGACAACATGACATGAAATACACGCTGCATCTATAAATACCTGTTTTCCTTTTTCAAGATCTCCAGAAAGTAATGGGGCAAGTGCTTCTGCAGTAGTTCCTACATCGGCTCTATCGATCGGTTCGTCAAACGGTTCTGGATCAATTTCACCGCCTTGACTTTGCAGAAATGCTATGACCGCTTGAATCTCAACCTTTGTGAGTGCTATTGGATTTTTCCATACCTCTGGCATGATACTGCCGTATCCAGGAACCAAGTACTTACTTGGTTCATATAGAGATTCAATCAGGTATTGTTTTGCATCTAAACCGGACTGTCTGGTCGCTGCGAGTACACCGATATCTGTCAAATCTGGACATCGTCCCTTTGGTGCTGAAGTATCCAAGGTGTGGCAAGCCCTACACTGCCCTTTAGTATTAAAGATACTTTCACCGATTTCAACAACTGCATCTGGGTCACTCCAATCTAATTCGGTTACAGTTCCAGTTCCAATGGCTGTACTTGGAACCCATGCAGCGATAAGCGCGAAAAACCAGATAATTGACAAAGCAAATGTCATCAATTTCATAACAATTCCCCATACAACCATATTTAACAGGACCGCAATGAGAAACCAGACAGACCAAGGTAATAAGTTCTCTGATCCAATTGGAAATGCTGGAGCTTTCGCAATAAATGCAATAAAACTTACTAACATTAAGATTAGACCGGCGATTTTTATGATTGTATTTTTAGACATTTCCCTGTCCTCTAACTTGTTTATCTGTTAGTCATCACTTTCGGCTGCTACTTCTGCCTCAATTGGGACAGCAGCTTGCTTTTTCTTATCTCCCCAGAGTCCGAGCCAGAATATAAATCCAACAAGAGCAAAGAAAATAACCATAATGATTGAAACCATATTCACAGCACTGCTAAGTGACGGTGTAAATGCATCTACTGAAGTGTCTTTCATTACTCCAAAGATATGCCATCCTTCGCGTAGACCTGAACGTGCATATCCCATCAACCCCATCAGTGATGTAAATGTAATCGCGAGTAGTATTAGAACGTATTGAGAACGATCTGTCATTTGCCCCCAATTGATCGTTCCGGACATAGTGGCTTTTCGATACATGATTATATCAAGGATTGTTACTACTACCATTACACCAAGTGCTACTAAGACTTGCCAAGGGGTCAGTACATTTACGCGTACATTAGTTTCGACTGTAAATCCAACAATACCTATAACAACAATTATAACCACACCTAAAAAGAAAATAGCCGAAATTAGAATATTTCCTACACCTTTCCAACCTACAATAGGTGTTTTTCCAGATCGTCTATAAAAAAGAAAACTGAGAAAGGTGGTTAGAATAACTATATTTACAACAGTATTTTTTGCTGTCATCAACCCGAAAAAACCGAGATGCGGGTGGTTTGCACCTCCCATCGCACTAAGCTCTGATGCGGATGATATCTTGGACAACGTACGTGGGGTCATCCATATTGCTACGCAGATAACAATCACTGTAATCATATAAGGACGATACCGTGCGTAAATCTCTGCCCCCTTAATACGTCCCATACCAGACCAAAGATAGTAGTTTGCACCAATAAACAGCACTCCAATCATCACTGCTTGTAGGATAAATAACCACGAGAAGAGACTCCCCATCATGTTAATACCCATCGTGTTATTGAAATCGTAGATTTCTTTACCTAACCAATAACCTGCAAATGGCAAAGGGATCAATCCGATCAAAGCGATGAAATTTCCATTGTAACCCATCCAATCGTAATGTGCTTTATCTTCTTTGGATTTTGCCACGAGAAATCGAAATGCTGCATAGGCTGCTACAATAGATCCACCAAAAGCGATGTTCCCGATGAGGCGGTGTATATTGACAGGCATCCAAGTGAAATTGTTGACTGCTTCCCATACTGTTGCCAAGAATTCTCCTGTAGTCTCGTCATGAAGAGGAATAACAGATGTTTCTGTTATTCCTTCAAGATATTCAGCGCGTGTCAATTCAGGGTTTTGTGCTAAAGCACTTTCTATTACGGCTTCTTTTGTCTCATCGGACAACTTTTTAAACTGTGTAGCAGGACTCGTCTGATAGGTAAGCCAAGTGTTTGAGACAAACATAATCGCTGTGCCCCAGATGTTTAAGAGTACTCCGAGGAAAAGGTGTACCCATTTAAACCGCCCCTTCATCTTATCCCAACCGTAATAATAGATGTAGAGTGTAAAGGTTTCACCGAAAAACAGTATGACGTAAAAAATCATGGTTGGACCGAATATACCGCTTAACTTGCTCAAAACTTTGGGGTAGCACCATACCAAGACAAAGACGAGAACACCACCAAGTAAGGCAGTTGTTGAAAATGCTCCCATACAGAGTTTGATGAACTCGTATGCCATTCGGTCATACCGTTCTTCCTTGGTTTTCCAACCGATGAACTCAATGATAACAGCAAACATTGGCACACCGAGGATAAAAGAACCAAACAGCAGATGAAGTTGTGCGGCTATCCAAGCTGCGTTACGGCTCCCTATCAAAGGAAACGGACGGTATTCCTCATCAGTCATGTCTTGTGCAAATGCAGGCACTACAGCAAGTAACACAAAACCCAACAGAACAAGTGTTAATATGAGGTAAATTCTCTTTAATGTATGAGAAGAACAACAACGCATTTCTTTTTTCTCAATTGTTAGGTAATATCTTCAACGATCGAAATTTACTATCCTTGTGAATAAAATAAATAGAACAGCATTAACTACTTGGTCTTAGGCTTCTTGAAATCTGTGCTTTTGAAATCAACTGAAATATCGCCATCTGCTGGTACTTCAATAGTCTTGTTTGCAGAACCAAGTTCTTCATGCCATGCAATCACACGAGCTCTTCCTGCTGGAACATCTTTTATGGTATATTTACCCGTATCGGATGATTTCTCATAATCATCTGGGTGAATATAGTTTCCCTCTTCATCTTTCTGTCCGGTTACTGTGTAATAATTACTATCAACAGCAACAATATAACCACTCATCCAAGCATGAATATCACATGTCAATTTGATTGCTTCTGCTTTGGTAATTGTGTAAGGGTATGTTTTCCCTTTAGATGCAATCTGTACATTTGGAGCTTTATTCTTTTCTGCATGTGAGTGAACATTGTGTGCTACAGGATCACTGGAAGTAACTGTAACTGTAACACCGACTGGAACAACAAGAACATGTGGTAGATACCTACATCCCAATTGATCTACTTTAGGATTCTCTTTTGGCATCTTTAGTTCTTCTCTTGCACGAGTACGTACGGAAATCACAACATTCTGAATACCTTTTCCTTTTGAAACTACAAGTGCTTCTGATTTTGCACCTTTGGTAGCAGTAATACAGTGTTGTTCCTGTGTATTGACAGTGAGTGCAGGACGTGCAGGAACTTCACCTTCATAGGTAACTGTACCAGTAATATTTCCAGCGAATGCAATACTTGTCATAGATAGAAAAATAAGTAAAGCGAGTACGGTCTTTAAATTATTCATGGTTTTTCTCCTTAATAATATTCTTTTTTATTATGTTAACACCTATGGTTTTGAAAAGGCAACCCGTAAAAAACAAACATCACGGATATCCGTGTTTGTTTAAGGTCGGAAGGTATTCTTGATATAACCGAGGAGTTCTTTTTGTTCCTTTGGGTTGAGGTAATAGTGAAATGCTGGCATATCGTTTTTCCCATCACTTATGCTTTCCAGCAACTGCGTATCGTTGTGCATTGACCACAAATTGCTATCTGTCAGGTCAGCTGGATCTAATTTCTTGAACCGACCAATACGACCATTCCCTTCACCACTGTTTCCATGACATCCAGCGCAGTATCTTGCATATTTGTATTCAACATCTGTTTGATACTTGGAGCGAGGGTCAATTTGCTTACATAACCAAATAAACCCGTTGATCCAAACAAGGATCATGACGATTACGATCAGTAGATGTTTCATTTAGAACGGAAACTCCATTTGCAGGGACGAATGGAATCCGTCCTACAACTAACGACCTAACGAAATCAGATAATCACGAACTAACCTAATCTGTTTTTCTGCATCATCGTCGGCATATCCCTCAACCGGCATGTGTTGTCCTCCGACGAGTGGCCATGCCTGTGGCATCGCCGTACCCCGTTGGAATTGCTGTGGATTTTTCATCCAATCAATTAACCAATCCGCTTTAAGCCGATGCTTTGCTAAGGATAAATCAGGTCTACCCGCCTTGTCACTACCTGCAGGAATTACTTCACCTTGAGAAGGATGACATGAATCGCATTTCAGTTCATCAAAAATCTGTTTGCCAACCCGTAATTCTGCCTGTGTAGATGTCGGAGGTTCTATGGTTTCATAAGGGAAGGGTTCGTTGTCTAAGGCAGAGAAGTATTTGATAAGTGTCGTTGCTTCCTCATCCGACATATCAAATGTTGGCATACGTACCTTTAGTCCATACCGAATATCTGAAGGTGCTTTCAGGAAATCGAACAACCATTCAGGATAAACTCTTGCACCTTCGGCTTGCAGTGGTGGTGGTGATAGTTGCTTGGTAGTAATTGGATCTAAGCCTTCATGTGCTGTTATCACATTGCTATAATCTCCACCTACGCCTTCAATTACGTGGCATCCGTTACAGTTATATTTTTGGACCACACGTCTACCGGCATCAATTTGGTTCTTTCTCTCTACACGATGAGACTCAACTGCATGATCGTAGATATAATTAAGTGGGTATGGTTGAGGTTGGAAACTCTTCAATAATACAGCAATAGACTTTGCTTCCTCATGGTCAATTTGGAACACAGGCATACGGGAAACAATGCGACGTGTTTGGTAACGTCGTGGGTCCGTAACCTTACCAATTGTCCAACCGTGCCAACTATGGTCTATATCAACAGTGTCACCAAAATCAAGTTCATCTGCCAATTTTGCACCGAATTCACCAAGATCTGCTCCTACTTTGGATTCATTCTCGAATCCCGGTATTTCGTGACAACCGAAACAACCGTAAGTCCTTACAAGTTTCTCACCTTCGTCTACGTTGGCTTCACCGATTGAATCTGACAAAGGAGAAGGGGTTGGCTTCTGCAGGTCCATCAAATAAGCAACTACATTGTCAAGTTCCTGATTGCTTAATCGTAAACTGGGCATAGCCGTTTCTGGGTCATACGATCTTGGGTTTTCTATCCATCGACGCAAATAAGCTGGTTTGACCTTTGTACCGACACTGTCTAACGCAGGTGCAAAATCGCTACCCATACCGTCAACGGTATGACACGAGAGACATCCGACTGTTTTTACTGTTTCTTCACCTGCTTTAATTGCCCTTTCAGATTGTGAATATGTTACTTGTGATTCATCCAAGGACTGATCGTTCATTTGCATAAGATAAGCGGCAATAGACTTTACCTCGTCAATGACGCGTAAAACATCATCTTTTGCATATAGGTACTCAGTTCCATCATCTGCCTTGATCTTGTATCCTGTGTTTGTCTCAGAGACAACACCAGTACGTGTTTCTCCATTTTTGAAGTAAACGAGTTGTGTCATTCCTTCAACAGGGAAGAAGTTTGGCATAGTTGTGTCTGGGAGAAACGCTTCAGGTTTTTTTATCCAACTTTCAAGCCATGTGATATCTTTAACTTTACTTCCTATCTTGTCAAGAGCTGGACCGACCTTATCTATTTTCTCCAGGGCACTATATCCTTCTACTGCATGACATCCATGACATCCAAGGTTTTCGAACAATTCCATTCCTTTGGTAAGATTTGGGGCATAGTCTTTGGGAATGTCTGTTTCAGGATTAACCCCGAAATCTAACTTCATCACGCCATCATGGCAACGACGACAATTTGATTCCATGTATCCCTTTAATTCATCAGATTTCCTACCAGTGTGTTCATCTAATCCTAAGACCGGAGTCAACCAGTATTCGGAATGCGTTAGTGCATGTGCAGCTTTTGCTGTCAATCCGTGTCCTTGTCCACCGTGGCAAGGCGTACATCCGAATTTTTCTACTGGATGTTTTGCAAGCAGAACATCACGTTCCGGGTGCGTTTGAAGAACTGAACGATAACCTGTTTCATAAGATATTTCTACTTCACCAAATACACCAGGGTCTGTAAAAGTTAGGACACCATCCTCAGACAGTTCATATTCATCAGTTTCTGCATCAAAACCATCAATTATTATCGTTTCACTTCCGGGTTTTACTTTGGGGTGTTTTAATTGATGTTTAACAAGGTTTTCTCCATCACCATCTACTTCAAATATCTCATCAGCTTTGGGATCATAACCACTTCTGTCAACCGAGAAATGACATGTTGCACACCGATCTGCAGTATAATCAAACTCTTCAAGGTAATATTGAACGATTGTTCGGGTTTCTCTAAAGGGATTTTCAAGAAGACTACCGAGGAAAGTACGCTTGATTCCACCAACGTCTGATAACTTCTCTTCAAGACGCGCGACTGCTTCAAATTGTGCCTTATTTGCTTCAAGTGTCGCAAGAGATTCTTGGGCAGTTGTTATTGCCTCTGCAATTGTGGCATCTGTTGGTTTATATTTTTGTGCGATTAGGTAGGTAGAAAGTGCATTCGCTGGGTCATCACTGGTTTGATAAAAATCAGCAAGTGTTTTGTTGACATCAGCATATTCGTTCTGTGCTGTTATCACAGCAGCGGTTAATTCTCCTTCAATTCGCTTTTCATACTCGTCTAATTTCTCTTTCCACTTTTCGACTGTTTCAGTTTGTGTTCCATGTGCTTCGTGTAAACTATGTTGATATTTATAGTTGATTGCATCGGATTTGCTCTGCTCAAATTTACGTTCTTGCATTGCTTCATCCAACGTCACCTTTTTCGTATTGACATCCTTCTCTAAGTTTCTCAACATTTTTACATCAATCTCAGGTGTTGAAGGTTTTTCAGGCAAGTTGTTCTTAGCATGCTCCAATTCTGCTTTCGTCTTTTCGTATTCATATTGGTAGAACTGTTGTTGGATTTCCTTCCATGGACGGCGTGTAATCATCTCATCCCAGAAACCCCATATAGTCACTAGCCCTAATAAAGCAGAGAGAATAAAGAACAAAGCAGAATATGATTTTTTTTCAGCAGGTATCTCTTTTTTGCTCTTCACGAAATATATAACCTCCAAGTCAATCAATAGTTTTAAAACACATTGAGAATAGCCCGGTAAATT
>VYFM01000059.1 GCA_009842375.1 Candidatus Poribacteria bacterium
CCCCCGAACCCCGCCCGGCATCGCCTTCCGGTCATATCCTCCCGCCTCTCCGTGTTGCGACGCGAATCCGGGCCCTGAAGAAATCCATGTGGTATGCCGGGCGAAAGATGAATGGAACAGGGGAAAAAAGACATGGGGGGCGCGGCATGGCCGGTTGCCGGTTCAGGCATAGGCGCAGGGAACGGCGTGGGCATGGGCACGGATGCTGGCAACCATCGTGCTTATCATGCCGCGTCCGGTGAATCCGGACCTGCCCGGCTGTCCGGCGAGGGGATACACAAGGCAAGCCGGACTCCGCCGGACGGTTTTGATTCGATCGCCATCGTCCGGGGGCTGGGAGCACCGTACTCCAAGGTGCAAGTCTCTGCATTGACAGCCCGTCGCTAGGGAATTCATACTCAGCCTCAGATACGTCACCTGGAAAGATCGCAAGCGGGTGGCCGCCGGCCTCCGGGGGATCTACACGGCGCCGACGGCAGAGGCCGCCAAGACCGCGCTGGAGGCGTTTGCCGAACACTGGGGTGGACAGTATCCGGCAATCGCGCCGGGCTGGGAGAGGAACTGGGAGCGCCTGACGCCGTTTTTTGGCTACCCCCCCCCCGAGATCCGCAAGGTGGTCTACACCACCAATGCCATCGAGTCGCTGAATTACAGCCTGCGCAAAATCATCAAGGGCCGCGGCGCCTTTCCTCATCATGATGATGCGATCCGGAAATTACGGTATCTCGGGTTGAAAAATGCATCGAAAAAATGGACGATGCCAATCCGGGACTGGAAGGCTGCCCTGAATCAGTTCATTATCCTTTTTGGTGACAGGGTCCCTGTCTGACATGATCCTCGGCCATTTACACAGAAATCTTTATACCCTCCATTGCAGTCGAGGTTCGTGTGCCGTTGTTTTTTGGCTCGGTACGGATATACCCATTTAAGTGCAACGATCTCACGCCTCAGCAAAAGGAATGGTTAGCTTCAGACCCGGAACAAGTTGAAACCTATGTGTCTACCTTTTGCGATATATACCATTTCTCGGCATCCCTCTATTCGTTTGACGGCTATGAAGAATCACCTAAATCCGCAAAGTATTTACTCGGCCTCGCTGCCTATCAGCTTCAGGGTACCAGTGCGACGCTATGTGCAGCCTTCGATGGGCGTGGCGCAATTAAAAGTTCTTTGGTGGGTGCAGAGCTTGCACTGAAGGCGGCACTTGCTAGTGATGGTGCAAGTGATAGAGATCTAAAGAAATACGGTCACGACCTCCGTCGTCTCGTGAAGGCTGTCAGAAATGTCTATAGAAAATTTAAGATGGCCTCGGTGAATACACGAGTCGGTCTATTGCCAAATTTGGTCGACAACCGGTACTCCGCGGAACAACCTAGCCGAATGGAGACAGGGGACATCGTAATGATCAGTCAGCACATCGCGGGCGCCGTAGCGCAGGCGTTAACCGGCGGTAGTCTTCGAGCAAGGCTTCAGATTAACTGATTGCTCATTTTCCACAAAGCGTACGTTTTTCAATCGTTGTACTTGCCAAGCGATGGTTACTCTCAGCCTTGTGATTCCGGTATGGCGACACGCAGACGGTTCGGCTGTCCGGCCTTCGCCGCTGGTGTTTTTCACTGATCCGGGAGCCATCAGGAAGATCCTCACCGGTGAGCCGGACCGTAATGCATTCAGAATGTACTTATGCACGAGTGGACGCACATCACGCAGTACAGCCACGGAATTCAGACATCACGCGTATGAGGAAAGCAAACCTATGGAGGCTTCGCAACGGGATGGTAGCTTCGATATAATGACACACTAATTGGCGGAATCCGGGTCTTCCTCCGTCGATGATTGTATGGCGAGGGCGGGGGACGCCAGTATCGAAATTCCCTCACATCATGGTTGATCTAATGAACGGATCGAGCGTTTCATGGTTATTTCAAGTGTTTGTACTGCAGCAGTTATGGCAGAGACGCGGATCAACCACCACATTATTGAGGAGATGGACTCGTATGCTGCACAGAATACATTTGGTAAGTTTAGCGGCTTGAAACTATTCGATTCCGGGTGATTCCTAATTTCTGGACGCAGTTCCATCTTCTGACCTACTGTACTGAAGAATGGCATGGACTATAGAAAAAAAATTATGGATGTCATCCGTTCTATACATTGTGTGGTCAAAGCTATCGAACCTTGGAGCATCCTTCTTGTGGCAGCAGCCCTCTGTTTTACATTGATTCAATTCAATTCGGACAGAAAAGTTAGAGAAGCGATATTGGTGGGCCTTGTGGCCGAAAGGTTGGAAGCGACGCGATCGTTACAATACGAAAGGGAGAAATTTGGGAGATTTGACACAGGGCATATTCGAATGCTGGAAATAATGACGGGGTTTGGGTATGGGCTATCAGATTGGGACCTGAGCGAGTTACGCCTTGTAGGGATAGAATTACCTGGAGTCTCTATGAATGAGTCCGACCTGTCATGCTCGTTTTTATACAATGCCAACCTTGATGGAGTAGATTTCACTGATGCGGAATTGAGCTTGGCAAAACTCCGAGGCGCAAGAATTGTCGGTGCCGTATTCAAAGATGCTCACCTTGACTATGCTCATTTCAGAAAAAATGAAGTTGGAAACGCTGATTTCACAGATGCAAAATTTGATAATACTAAACTGGAGCATTTGGACTTAGGGAAAGCAATCGGATTGACTGACAGTCAAATTAAAAATGCATGCGGTAGGGATGTGGAGTTTCCTGAGACCATAAAGGTAAAGCTGCAAAAATGTTCAGACGAGTGGGATAAGGAAGCGAAGTGTGATTACCCGCTTCCAAAATCGTCAGAGCGTCTTAAAAATATTTCACAGGATGTGTCCAAAATACTTAGAAAAATTGATTGATGAACAGATTACCCTATTTCCCCTCTGATCAGGAGAGCTTGAAATAGTCTAGGATTCCCGCTCTCAGAAAACGTCGTGCCAATGCGCCGGGGCTGGCGGTAATGGCAATGGGATAGCCGAAAGTCATCTTCTGCACAGGATTTAAACGTGCTGCCCCGGCAATTCACCGGCAGGTATGGCTGAATTCCACCACGACAGCCGCTGGAGAAGCCGAAAGGCGGCGGCATCCGGGACTATTGATGTGCGTCGGTCGGGCGCCGCCGCGGTGCGCCCGGCCGTTCAACTGCAGAGCCCTCACTATCCCCTCGGCAGTGTCATGTCCCCTCTGGCCCGGATGGCCGGCGCCGACGGTGTCGACGGGAGAGGCCGATTGCAGCCGGGCGAGTAGAGGACGATTCACGGCGCTTTTCCATGTGCCCCGGCCGATCGCGTTCGCTGATAATCGAACCCTTGCTGACATTCGTACGCGTTCGGTGGAGCTGTGATAAGACTGCGGCGGAAATCACCACCAGCTTGGGCGTGGCAATGAATACGCCGAATTGACTGTTTTCCCGGGACGTAATTCTGTTTTCATCACGGGCCAACCGAACGGGTACCGACATTCGCCCGATTGCGTATCGGGTGGTTTGATTCACTCCGGTTACGATCTGATTACCGGATTTGACCAGGTGCGGGACAGCATCTTCCCGTAGTGCGGTCAGTAACGCTCAATCATGGCCATGCCTGATAGCGCCGTCCGGGCGATCACGTTCGCCGCCGAAATGATGCGGACAAGGATATGTTGCCGTCAGGGGTCTGCTGGAACAGGTTTCGAAGGAAAAATCACTATAGACTGCTTCGTTTCGCCGCAACGCGGCGTGAAAAAATCGCGGTGGGTCAGTATCAAGGCCCGGCGGCACTTTTCCGGGCAATGGGGCCAGCGCCGGAGCCATTAGTAGGAGCCTCATGCCTTCGGGCGAGCCGGGGGTATGCCCCGTCCGGCATTCTATTTCCCTTGCAACTCGGCCATGGCAACCAGGATATGGCATCGGTGGTGTTACGTCGTCGAGTTTCCCAAGCGCACGGTCAAGTTCCGCGACCAATCGCCGGGGAAAGCCTGCGCAAGGGCGGATGAGGGAGGCCGTCAGAACTGGTGACCATCAGCGTCCGGCGGGAAAGAGAGCCAGACCGTATTGGGCAGATGACACAGCTCCCTTGGATCGCACAACATCCCCGGCCCGACCTCCCGACTGACTCATTCGGAAGTTGGGATAACTTCCGGTAAGGATCAATTTCAAGTTCTGGATCACACACCAAGGGATCTCCTCGCAATGGCCACGGATGCCCCTAAGGCTCGTCTCCGCGAACCCGAGCACCCGCCCTGCGCCTTCACGGGATCGTTGACGCTCCGCGTTGGCGCGAATTGTCCGGATTTGGCGGGGATTGTCCTGGTTCCAGCGGAATTCGTCCTGATAAACTAATACTCACGCAGCAATGATATTGCAGGATGTTTGCTATGAAGAGGGGAATGCAAGACGGGTCAATACCCCACGCTTCGACGGAAAACTGCTGGAGCGCTCACAGCCGCTACCGCGCTACAGTGAGCTATGCCCATCTTGCCGACAAACACCGTCTCGCGGCGGAGAAGATCGGCGGGATTGCCGCGGAAGCGATGGCCTGGGCAAGGGAACACTGACTCAACGCCAGCACGCAGCTTTTTCTGGAATCCGTCGCTCTGATATCCGTGATCGACAACTGAACCTGGAGTACGCTCATGTCACTATTGGTAACCGGCCTCGTGCTGTTCATTGCAATCCACCTGATACCGAGCGCTCCGCGATTGCGCGCCGCCCTGGTGGAGCGGTTGGGGGCGAAGCCCTACCGCGGCGTGTTCAGCGCGGTCGTGCTGCTCTCCCTGGTGGCCGTTGTGTGGGGCTTTTCCCGCTCCCCCATCGGAGAGGTCTACGCGCCCCCGGCCTGGGGGCATCAGGCCTCGATGATCCTGGTGCCGGTCGCGCTGGTGCTGTTCGCCGCGGCCAACATGCCCACCCGCATACGTGCCGTGGTCCGGCACCCGATGTTGCTCGGGCTGCTGCTGTGGGCCTTCGCCCATCTTCTCTCCAATGGTGAAGTGCGCTCCGTCGTGCTGTTCGGCGGCTTCGCATTGTTTTCGGTGGTGGAGATCGTCAGCGCAGTGGCGCGAGGCAAAGGCCCGTCGAAGGAGCCCGTGCCCCGTATCACCATGGACATCGCTGCTGTCATCGGCGGCCTCATTGTCTCCGGGCTTCTGGCGGTCTTTCACGGCACGCTATTCGGTGAGCCGGTGATGTAATGTCATAAGGGAGTGGAGACGATTCGTGTGTGGCGTAAGGAGCGCTCTCGTCAATCGCCACCTCCGGCAACGCGATCGACACTACCGCCTGCGGCGGGCCGGGGATGCTTCGCGTTGGCGAGGATTGTCCGGGTTCTGGCGGGATTCGTCCTGATAAGCCAATGCTCACACGGCAAGAATAATGCGACGATGTCAGCTTTGAAGAGGCAAATGCACGGCGGATCAACTACCCACACTTCGGCGCACCATTATTGGAGCGCTGTTCATTTTCGTTTGCGATTCCGCCCTGCCGGCAGTGAACATCGGAGGGCTCGCTCATGACAACGCTAAGCACCGGCACCGCCATGGCGACCGTGGCATTCGCCCTGTCACGAGGTTTGACGACGGTTGAGATCCAGGAGGTGACGGGCGTCTCGTGTTTCGAATTGTTCAATCCCGAAACGCGGCCGCCAGAAGACGTGATGCCGAATATTCTGGCCTTGCTTGGTGAGCGATTTCCGGGTGAGCCTTTTGCGCTTGAAATGGCGCGCGCTGCTCCCTTCTCCTATTTTGGGGGCCTCGCGGACGGTGCCCAGTTCGCCGATGATCTTCGCGGTGCGGTCGAACTTTTTACAAGGAACAGCGCGGTCATTGCCGATCAGCTGGTGCTGGATTTTCGCGAGGAGACCGCAGAGTCAAGGCTCGTTTCACGTCACCCCATGGATGCGATAGACGGCGGACGCTCGACTGAGGTTGGCACAGCTTTGGCGGCTCGCCTGTTCACCGATTTTCTGGGCGTAGCAAATTGTATACAACGTATAAGGTATACGCATGAACCAAACTGCGACGTCACGTATTATCTTGACTACCTGGGCGTACCTGTCGAATTCAATGCGCACGAAACTGCGCTTGTCTTTGACGCTGGGAAACTGGGCACAAGGATCAAGCACGCAAATGTAGTGCTTTTCAATTATGTGAAGACGCATTTGGTGGGTTTGAAAAAACAAATCGCCCTACCCAAGGAGCCACGTGAAATGACGTCGCTGCGGAAAGCGGCAGCTGAGAACGCGCTCGCGGGAATATTTGGCGCTGCCAGTGTCGCCGCCGCCGCCAATATGAGCTTGCGGAGCGCGCAGCGCCTGACCGCAGAGAACGGAACGAGTGTTCAAGGACTGATCGACAATATTCGCGAGGATAGAGCCAGGGAATTCTTGAGCGATGGCAGCATCGATCTGAATTCTATCGCGTTACTGCTCGGATATTCTGACGAACGCGCCTTTCGCCGTGCATTCCAGCGTTGGACCGGTCAATCCCCGTCGGATTATCGCGGCACACTCAAAAGAATACCTGGCTGACGCCAGCGAAGATCACCCATATAAAACAGCAGGCAAGGATATTGAAGATGAATCTTATCGCACAAATCGCCTCATTGTTGTTGGGCCTTCTCGGAGGGGCGCTGTTACTGTTGGCGCTCGCTTTCGTTCCCTATTGGCAGTCGCTCGACCCGCTTGAGTTTACGCAGTGGTTTGCCGCAAATCTGCATTTCATTGCAGACGCAATGATGCCCATAGGGTTTTCGGCAACGGGCATTACACTGTTAGCCACGGGGCTCGCCGTGTGGAAGCATCTGCCGACTCGGCGCTGGCTGGTTGCGGCTTCTGTCATTACGCTGTGCATGTTCGGCACCTTTCCGATCTATTTTTCGGGAGCCAACGCCGCACTTGCCGAAGGCGCAATGAGTGCGGCTGAAGCTTCAGAGCAACTCGCTCAGTGGCAGGGCGTGCATTGGTTTCGGACCGTGGCCGCGATTGCGGCTTGTTTCTGCGCGATCAGCGCGGGATACGTAAAAACCGGTATAAACCCTTCCTGATTGCAAACCGCATGGGGTGTTCGACCGGAACTGACCAAACGCCGATCAAGGTATCTGCTCCGTAATTGAGTGATACTTCAGTCCCGGATTAATCTCCCTCCGACGCCAGTGGACGACAGGCACCGCCCTGTGTTTTATTTCACTTGATTACTGCCCGATGACGGAATTTTCGGCGGTTCAATGCCCGGCAGGGCAAAAGTGCGAATGGCGGCGAACGCCTCCCGTGATCACATCATCGACCGTTATATTCCGGAGGCCCTGGTCCCAAGTCCTGTCCGATACCGTTCGGCCTGTGTGGCGCCCCATGTCGAAGGTGAAACAGTCAGGGAAGGCCCCTTGCCGGCAGAAGATCCGTGCTACCATCCGGCCCGCGTTATTTTTGAGCGTTACGATGTGCAAGTGCCCGGCGACGTCCACAAGACCCGCCGGGTTTTTTTCAGCGACAGGCCATGGCAGGTGCACCGATTCCTGATCGGCGGCATGCACATTCATGCCGGCTTCGGCGATGAGGACACGCGCATCCGCCCGATGACGGCGATCCGCCGGCACCTTCCCCCGCCCCACGCCCTGTCCGCCTCCTCGCCCTTCGCCGAACCGAATCTCCCGGCCTTCAAACTGGATACTATTACTTCAGCATTTGGATATTTTTCACCCAGCACTGACATCCCTTGGGTCGTGCTAGGCTGGCCCCTCGTATCTGATATTATGATTGCGTCTGGGAAAGCCCCGGCCCCAATGCCGGGGTTCTGTTTATTCGTCCGGGTTGAACTCGATGCGGAATTCTTTGATGTGGTCGTAATACTCCGGTTCATTCGGTATCGGCAAGGGGGACGCCTTCTTTACCGCCAATTCAGCGGATTCGTCGAACCGGGTGTCTCCACTGCTCTCGACGATGCGGGCATTCTGCACTTCCCCATTGCGGCCCACCCGAATTTCGATTACCACCTTCAGCCCCCGGAGACTGGCCCCGGGCCTGCGCCAGCTGGCCTCGATGGCGGAGCGAATCCGGCCTGCCGAAGCACTCAACGCATTGGCCGCGGCGGATCGATTGCTGCGCCCGATTGCTCCGGTGGGCGCGGATTCGAACTTTTCGATCCCGGCATTCCCTTCTCCGCATAGGCCCTTTCCCTGTGCTGTTTCCGCAAACGACACACCCCCGATGTCCTTGCCGAAGCTGAAGATTGAAGAAAGCGTGGCGGATTGTTCAACTGCTTCCATCAGCTTCATGAAACGCAATAGGTCGTAAGAGGAGGCGCCGTGTTGCTTCAGGGCCTTTAGAAGCGGATCGAGTTCGTCATCAGGGCCGAAGAACCATACCGTACATCCTGGGCAGCCAAACGCGATATCTTCACCGAACACGAAAAGTTCCAGTTTGGTGTGACAAGGATCAATGATCGCCCGGGCTATTTCTTCCTCAACCGGAATTTCTTCCGCCCACGCAAGGCTTGCCAGGATCATCGTACCGGACAGGGCCACCACAGGCGCAATCATCGTACCAGGGCAACGTTTCATTCGGGATTCCTCCCCCTTGTGTATCTGAATCCACTGGCATGGGATTCTACCGCCTGCCGGCAAGCCCATGCAGGTTGATTGCCTTGGCTTGAAACGGATCGATTCACCAGTCGATAGCGATTCACTGGAGGTATCCTGACTATGTCTGAGCCTGATTGCGGTTTGCGCACGGTAGAACCGGGGCTGGTCGGAATCACTCTCGGGCTCGGCCCCGCGAGTGATGGGCGCGGAAAATGGCACAGACGTAATGGCCGTGCGGAATCTGGGCCGGGGCCTTGTGTGATGCCGCTTGATTGCGGCGTCTGGAGCCTGTAGATTCGACTTCAGGATGGACTGCCGCGCCTCAAGCGGCACCATTACCCGAGCGTCGCCGCTCTCGCGCCCGGGGGCCGGTTCCATCCGGTCCGGCGGCATATCTCAATACGGCCTGCGGGCCACCGGGGCGTTCCGCGTCCCACAATTCGCCGTCCATGGGGACGGCACCATCGAAGCTCTGGGTAGTTTCGAAGATACAAGTCGGGCTTGCCTGGCTTACAGGGGAATCGGCATGCCGTATCCGCGCCTCGCGGCCCGCCCCGGTTCCATTTTCTGAGGACGGACCTGCACGAATGGAGGGGGCTTGAAAGCCCCGGTGACGGCGGAAATGACGCATCCAAGGATGCGAGGCGAAGGACGCGATACGACCAGGTCGCCCAGGGCCGGGTGCTTCAGGGGGAGAGGCAGGCCACGGGATTCCATCCCGGGCTGGCGTTGCATAGTGCCGCTACGGTACGCCACGGCTTCCGGCCTGGGCGTGACCAGGCATAGTTAGTTGCATTAACCGTGTGCCAGTTTCGGATTGCGTGACAGTGGCGAAATGCCACAGGGTGAGCTTTGGCCCGTCGATCCTTCCTCCGGCCTGTGATTGTCTGCCGACCCTTGGGGGATACAGGCTTCGCTGGCTGCAGGGGCGGTGGTGCTTCAGGCTTGGTCGTGTGCGGCCTGTCCGGTATCATGAATATACAATGGAGTCCTTTACTGCCGGTTGGATATCAACGAAACTGGTTCTTGGATGCATCTGGCAGAACGGATGATGGATACCTGACCCGGATGGGTCAAAACCTGACCGTAGCGCGGTCTCAATCAATACCGGGTCTTTGTGCAAGATAAACCAGGACACAGTAAAGCCAACGAAATGGTAGGATCTGCTGGTTCCTTGTCGTGCATTTCTGTGCGCTAAGTTGTGTCTTTAAGCATTAAAGCGAAAGGATCTCCATTGACTCCACGTCCCCGAAGACCGCCTTCGGCAAGGCCCATCTTCTCAATCAGGTGGAAGAAGAACGTGCAATTGCACGAGTGACCTGCAGGCCGTGCGTTGGAATCAAAGACTGCCGGCGCAAATTTCCTCAAGTCCGTTGAGGATACCCGTTTCCCCTTGAAATGGCTGTAGGCCCTGTACAGGCCCGACCATCGCACTGTTATTGGTGATTTACCGCGGCGATAGGTGATAGCCGTCCTGGTGATTCTTTCAATCCGTGAAGTCCCCCCACCCGGATTTGCGAAGCAATATCCTTCGGAGAGATTACGATTGGCTGCATCGATAAATGCAACCTCAGAAAGGCAGCTGTTCATCGTATTACTGTATCAAGGTAGTTATCGGTTATCGCATTCCGATATCGGAATCTGAATTCCGGAAACGGTAGAAGGTAAAGTTCCAGGCGTTCAAGCATACTGTCGTCGTACGTATATTGGCACCGTCGGCTCGGTCCCTAGGTGATATCTGGTCTGTGGGAAGAAAGCTATTGATTTTGGTAGAGATCTCCATGAGCCATACTCTACAGCACCGCTTCCAGGGGTAAAATTTGGAGGCGTTTGAATCGCGGATTTGATACCCTGCAAATTCAGATATCCCCATTGTAATTA
>VYFM01000217.1 GCA_009842375.1 Candidatus Poribacteria bacterium
GTATAAAAATAGACTCCGCTTGCCACATGTTCTCCGAATTCATTTTTACCATCCCAATATGCTGCACGTGTCCTGTCCTGATAGACACCAGCATTTTGATGTCCTAACTTTAGGGTGCGAACTAATTGTCCATCAGATGAATAGATGTGGAACATAACGTCAGTCGGTTTTGCTAACTGATAAGGGATCCACGTTTCGGGATTGAAAGGATTCGGATAGTTAGGTAGTAGCACAGTATTTCTTGGTGTTAACTGAGTCAATATCTGTTCAAGTTTAGCAATACCCTTCTGATAAATAGGTGTCTTATTGAATATTAGACGTGCTTGATTTATCCACTCTTGTACATCCTCTACGGTAAGATATTCTATAGGATTTCCATATTTTGATGGCGCAGCATTTGCGTTTTCGAGTGCAGCAGCCACTAACAAAATATCTTCGATATTGACAATACCGTCACCATTCACATCAGCTGCATTCTCATCTCCGATCTGTCCAAATTGTGTAGCAACATGAATTAGATCTTGTATGTCAACTGTGCCATCATGATTCACATCTTCAGCGAGTTGTACAGGTTCTTCAGTATTGTCTAAATAGGGTGTATAATCCCATAACATGACTGTACCATCCGCACTGGCACTGGCAAGTGTTTTACCATCAAGACTAAAGGCAATATTATATGTGCCAGACGTATGTCCTATAAGGGTGGTTATTAATTCACCCCTTGCAACATCCCAAATCTTCACAGTATTATCTTCCCAATAGTCTGCTCCACAGCTTGCAAGTGTTTTACCATCAGCACTGAAACGTATTGTACTTACCCCATCGGTATATCCAGTATGGATAACTTTCGGTTTCCCTGTTGCAATATCCCATAAGATTATTGTATTGTCCTCACTACTGCTTGCAATAATGTTTTCTTTAGGGTGAAATGCAACACTAAACACTCTTCCTGAATGTCCGGTGAAGGTGGATATATTTGTTTCAGTCGCAACATCCCACAAACGGACTGTATGGTCGTTACTTGCACTGGCAAGGGTACTACCATCATGATTTAGGGTGATAGAAGTGATTCCTTCTGTGTGTCCGATAAGTGCAGCTTTTTCTGTTCTACCGCCATACCAAATATTTATTGCTGTGGAAAATCTATTGCCGCTAAATAGTAATTTGCCATCAGGACTGAAGACAATGGATGAAGTTCCATAAGTGATGTGCCCTCCACCTTGTCGCGGTGATCCACCAAATCCTAAGAGAGTGACGATGTGTGTGGCACTTTCAACGTCCCATAAAAGCAGGCGCGATATTTCCCGAATCGCGAGGGTATTTCCATCTGGACTGAATGCCATATCATAATAATGTGACCATTGTCCTCCGTAGATTAACCGTTTGTATTCACCAGTGTTGGGGTCCCATAGATGTATTTTTTCTCTTGTAGATGTTGCGAGGGTATTTCCATCTGGACTGAGTGCCATACCATATACTGGTGTTGTATGTCCGGCAATAGATAGCTTCCGTTCACCGCTAACAATATCATACAGGTACAGTTCGTCATTTCCTCCACTCGCGAGTGTGCGACCGTCAGAACTGAATTCGACGGTCCTTATATTCTCCAGATGTCCTACGAATTCAACTTTGTGAGTACCAGTTGCAATATCCCATAGATGTAAGCCTTTATGACCACCGGTTGCAAGTGTTTTGCCATCCCGTCTTAAGTCCATAGAATTCAGATATGGTGTCTTAATTTCATATTTCCTCTGTCCGGTGTCAAGATCCCATACTTGTATGTCGGATGTATCTCCACTAATGAGTGTTTTACCGTCTGGACTGAACATAAGATAACCAAAGCCACCTGCATACTCGGATAAAGTATCTTTGTGTGTAGCAGTGGCAACATCCCATAGTCGAAGATTACCATCCGAACCCTTACTGGCAAGGGTTGAACTATCTGGACTGAAGGCAATAGCACCTACCCATCCCGTATGTCCTTTGAGAGTTGCATTATGTTCTCCAGTGGTGACATCCCAAAGATGAATATCTTCATTACTTGTCCCAGCAAGCATCCGCATATCTGGACTGAAAGCGATACGGTAAAGATCCTCTGTTTCACCTTTCAGGGTTACTTTAACACTACTATCTGTCAGATATCGCAATTGAACTGTATCATTTACATCAGATGTAACATAAATGCTGGCATCCGGACTTACTCCAAGAATGTTGTTTGGACTTTCAGCAATTAAGTCTAATTCAACACCCGTGTGTGCATCATAGATCCAAATACCTATGGAACTTTCAACTATCATCCGACTGCCATTTGGTGAGAAGATTATATTCTCTACTTTACCCTTTCCAAGACGTATTTTGGCACCTTCAGGTAAATCCCATCGTGTCCAGTCTTGTGCAAAGACACTTGGTAGAAGGACGGTTAAAATAAGTAGTAAATCGATGATAAAAAGTGGTGTTTTTTCATTGTTGTTCTCCTCTTTTATTTCCGTATTACCATCCGTCGTGTAGCAGAGAATTGTCCTGCAGAAAGTTTGTAGAAGTAAATTCCACTTGCGACTGGTTCACCAACTTCGTTTTTCCCATCCCAATATGCTGCGCGTCCCCGACTATGATATATTCCCGTAGGTTGATGTCCTACATCAAAGGAACGAACCAATTGTCCATCAGATGTGTAAATTTGGAGTGATACATCCGCTGCTTCTGACAACTGATACGGTATCCAAGTTTCAGGATTGAATGGATTCGGGTAGTTTGGGAGAAGATTGGTCTTTTCTGGTGATAAGGCAAGCAAAAGTCGTTCAAGGAAACGAATGCCTTTTTGTGATGTTGTATCGGTAAGGTTCAACTGCTGTGCTTCGGTAATCCATTTCTGTACATCAGTTCTTGAAGGTATTGATTCCAGATTTTGATTATGTGTTAAAGGTGCAGCGGCTGCATTATCTATTGCAGCTGCAACTAACAGAAGATCAGCGATATCCACTATACCGTCACCATTTACATCGGCATCATTTGGACCTGTCTGTCCGAAGTTCGCAGCAACGATTACTAAGTCTAATTGGTCAACCATACCGTCTCCATTAATATCCAATGAATTTCCTGTTGGATTTATTATGGATTCAAGATCCCACAAGAAAATAACATCATCATATCCCGCGGTTGCAAGCGTCTTTCCATCTGGACTGAAAGCGGATGTAAGCACTCCATCTGTGTGTCCTGCAAGAGATAATTTAAGCATACCGCTATCAGGATCCCATAGACGAACTATTCTGTCTCGTCCAGATCCAGTGCTTACAAGAGTTTGTCCGTCTGGACTAAAAGTAACACTCCAGACACCATCTAAAAACCCTGAAATTGTGAGTTTATGAGTTAGCGTAGGCACATCCCACAAATACACATTACGATCATCCGCACAACTTGCCAATGTTCTTCCATCCGGACTAAATGCAAGCGATCTGATCCAACCACTATGTTCAGTGAAATTAGTAATAAGTTGCTTACTCTGAATATCCCATAAATATAGAACTCCGTAACTCCCACTTGCCAAAATAGCACCGTTTGGACTAAACGCCAAACTTAATATGCTATCTATATGTCCAGTAAATGTAGTAAGGTGATTTCCTGTTGTAGCATCCCACAGACATATCTTTTCGTCTCCACTCCCAGTAGCAAGTGTTTTTCCATCTGGACTGTAGATTACAACCGATACACCCCGTTTGTGTCCTAATAGACTTGTGATATGGGTACCCGTAGTAACATCCCATAACCGTACTGTCCTATCATCCCAATCACCACTGCTTGCTATAGTGTGTCCATTCGGACTGAATGCGACAGATTCAACTCTGTCAACATGTCCCGTGAGTGTGTGTATGTTTTTTCCTGTATCGGTATCCCACAGACGTACCTTCCCATCCGAACCCCCGCTTACAATTTGGCTTCCATCTGGACTGTATGCAATGCTATAGATATTCGGTATATGTCCATCAATAGTAGTGATGTGTTCAAGACTGTCTGCATCGCGTAGGATTATATTACCCTCCCAATCACTACTTGCAAAGATACGACCATTTGGACTATACATGACGTTTAGGACAGGTCCTGCATGGTCAAGAAGTGTTGTTTTGTATTCTCCAGTCGTTCCGTCCCATAGAACAACAGTGCCATCGGAACTTCCACTTGCAAGCGTGTTACCATCTTGACTGAAGTCAATACTGTTAACACTGTCTGTATGTCCTGTGAGTGTCAAATTCTGTTCTCCAGTGATGGTATTCCATAACTTCACCTCGTTTGCATTTGCAAACCAGCCTTCACAACTAACTAATGTTTCTCCATCTGGACTGAATGCAATTTTCCTTACTTGGTATTTGCCTCCTATGAGAGTAGTTTTGAGTTCACCTGTGTTAGCATTCCACAACTTTATCGTGCCTTCATCCTCTTCTCCACAACTTGCGATTGTGTTACCATCCGGACTATAGGTAACATATAATGTGCCATCTGCATGTCCCGGAAGTGTGTTTTTCAGAGTACCAGTGTCAACATCCCAGAGTCGTATTGTTCCGTCTTTCCAGCCACCACCTGTTGCGAGCGTCTTACCATCCGGACTAAAAGCAACGCTCCTTATGTCAGATGTGTGTCCTGAAATAGTGAGTTTTAAATTCCCAGTGGTAACATCCCATAAATAGTATTCAGCTGCACAGCTGCTCGCAAGTGTACTACCATCTGGACTGAAATCAACACTGGAGATACTTCCACTGTGGTTGTTGAGTAACTTTAACTCTTTACCTGTATTAACATCGTATATCCAAATTCCAATATAACTTGACACAGCGAGTTTTGTGTTATCAGGAGAAAACGTTATATTTCCCGACATACCACCTTTTCCTATCCGCATTTTGGCATTTTGTGGTAATCCCCATTGTAGGTATTCCTGTGAAAACACGTTTGATAAAAAAAAGGTTGTCATGAGAATTAATGCTATCACTGATAATCGCACAGTTTTCATCGTTTGGTCTCCTATTTTCGTATTACCATTCGTCGAGTAGCAGTATATTTACCAGCAGACAATGTATAAAAATAGATTCCACTTGCGACTGCTTCACCAAGTTCATTCTTCCCGTCCCAATATGCTGCACTGTCTGGACTTTGATAGATACCTGCTGACCTATGTCCTAATGTTAATGTTCGAACCAACTGTCCATCATTAGAATAAATGTGTAGTGTTACCTCAGTCGGTATTTCTAACTGAAAAGGTATCCATGTTTCTGGATTGAACGGGTTGGGATAGTTAGGTAGCAACGCAGTTTTGTTTGGAGTCAATAATTCCAATAGTTGCTGTAGAACTGAGATGCCTTTTTGGTATGCCAGTGTGGGGTTGTTGATATGCTGTGCTTGCATTAACCAATGTTTGACATCATCAACGTTTAGGGAATCAAGGGTGTATATATATCTTAATGATGGTGCATTATTTCCAGTACCAAGTGCATTAGCAACTAATAGTAAATCTGCAATGTCAACAACTCCATCACTGTTTATGTCTGCAGTCAAATCTGGTCCAGATTGTCCAAATTGTGTTGCGACAAAGATCAGATCTTGAAGGTCCACGACCCCATCACGGTTTGCATCCTCAACGAGTTGTGGGGTTGTATCCTCTACATCTATTATCTGAGGATAATCCCATAATAGGACTGTTCCGTCCCCGCTTCCACTCATTAATACACGACCATCAGGACTGAATGCAATACTATACACAATATTTGTATGTCCTTTGAGTGTTGCTTTGAGTTGTCCTGTTTCAACATCCCATAGATTCACAGTAGGATCAGCTCTCCACCCACTACCACTACTGGCGAGTGTTTTTCCATCTGGACTGAACGCAACACTTTGTACACCGTCTGTGTGAGCAGTGATTATGTGTATCGGTTCGGCTGTGGTAACATCCCACAATATAACTGTATTGTCCAAACTTCCACTTGCAATAATACTTGCGTCTGGACTAATGGCAACACACATTACTTCTGCTGTATGTCCGTTGTATGTATTTATGTTGACTTCTGTTACGACATCCCAAAGTCGTGCTGTTCTGTCTCGGCTACCACTTACCAGGAACCGACTATCATTACTAAATGCAACTGAGGTAAGTCCAGCATTATGTCCGATAAGCGTGCCTTTATGTGTTCGACCAGCATACCATAATTGCACTGTAGCATCGCTACTTCCACTTGCCAAAAACCTACCATCTGGACTAAAAGCCACAGAAGCAATACCATAACCAGATGCACCATTACCCAAGAATCCTTTTAGAGTCGTTATGTGTTTACGGTCATTTACATCCCATAAACGTATCCTCCATCCGATCTCATTGGCGATAGTATTACCGTCTGGACTGAATGCCAAACTTCTTGTGCCACCCCAATACTCATTGAGGACCGCTTTTTGTTCGCCTGTAGGTACATCCCACAATCGTATTTTTTCTCTACTTCCTGTGGCAATCGTCTGTGTATCAGGAGAAAATGCAACAGTGTTCACACCTTTAGTATGTCCTGTAATTGATGCCTTTTGTGCACCAGTAGCAACATTCCATAGAAGTATCTCTGAGGAACTTCCAGAAACAAGTGTACTGCCATTTGGACTGAATGCAAGTGATGTTATGCGTGACAAGTGTCCAATGAGTTCATATTTTTGTGTATTGCTTTCAACATCCCATAGCAGCAATCCTTCCCAACTTCCTATGGCGAGGGTTTTACCGTCCGGACTTAGAGCAATATCTGATGAGAACGGAGCATTGAGTTTCTTTATGTTCTGTTCGGTAGCAACATCCCACAAATATATACCACCGCGATTGTACGCACTACTTATGAATGTACTCCCATCAGAACTAAACACAACACTTGAAACACCATCAGAATGCTTTGATAATGTAGCTTTGTGTTCACCTGTTGCTACATCCCACAAACGCAAAGTATCGTCCCAACTTCCACTGACAAGCGTAGTACCATCAGGACTAAAAGCAATTGAAGTAACCGAACTTTGATGTCCACTGAGAGTAGCGGTGTGTTCTCTCGTTTTTACATCCCACAGGATGATTGTGTTTTCCAAACTTGCCCCCGCGAGCGTGCTGCTATCAGGACTAAATGTTATTGATCGAATTCTCTCTCCCTGTGCTGTGAGTTCTGTTATGTATTCTCCATTAGTAGTATCCCAAATACAGATTCTTTCATCGTAAGCAGCACTTGCCAGTGTTGTGCCATCAGGACTGTATGCAATACTGGAAATTTCAGCCTTATGCTCTGTGAGCAGTGCCAATTCTGTTCTGGTAGTTACATCATAGATCCAAATTCCAACAGAACCTGCTACTGCCAACTGATTTCCATCAGGAGAATACTTTATATCCGCTATACTACCTTTTCCAAGACGTATCTTTGCACCTTCAGGTAAATCCCATCGTGTCCAGTCTTGTGCAAAGACACTTGGTAGAAAGATAGAGGAAAACACCCAGAACAAGATTAACAACCTTCGTATGGAATAGACAAAATGAAATTCTTGTGATAAACAGTCTATCCAAGTTTTCTGTACTGTTTTGTGGTTTTTCGCTGATCCCATTTGGCAAGCCTCCCATTTACTTCATTATTATGTATCAGTTGGAGCAAAATTGATGCCATAATCAGGGATTAGACACAACTAAGCAATTATGTTCTGTATACAACAAAATAATTGATTTTCTGCTCTTATATTGTTTGGAAAATAAACATTGCTGCCTACAATATGAACAATTCCAGCGGAGATATTGCTGTAGTTTGTTGATGCAGAGGTATGATGCAAATTGAACAAACTGCACCTAATTGTTCATCCGTGTTATATGATGCACGATTAGGGGCAGTCAATAGGAAGGATGAAATATAAAAAAGAGTGAAATTGGTAATATATGTAGCAATGCACCGTAATCCCTTGATAGGAGATGTTATTACGGTGCATTGCGCTACGATGTACAGTCGGTTTATTTCAGAATAAGCATTTTCCGTGATGCGGTGAATTTATCGGCTGTCAACGTATAGAAATACACACCACTTGCGACAGGTTCCCCAGCTTTATTTTTGCCATCCCAATATACTGCGCTGTCTCGACTTTGATATAAACCTGCAGGCTGATGTCCTAACACTAAAGTGCGTATCAGGTGTCCATTGGCGGAATGGATGCTAAGGGATACATCTGAAGGTTTAGCCAGTTGATAGGGTATCCAAGTTTCGGGGTTAAACGGATTTGGATAGTTTGGTAGCAAAATTGTCTCTTGTGGTGTGAGTGCTGCGAGAAGTTGCTGAAGAACAAATATACCACTTTGGAAAGTAGGATCTGTGAGTGATAATTGTTGTGCCTGATGCAACCACTGTTGCACTTGTTCTCTTGTCAAACCATGTTCTAAGTCGTGAGCACTGATGGTAGGGGCAGCCCCCATAGAGTTTGCCATAGCAGCGGCAACTAAGGTGAGGTCAACGATATCAACAACTTCATCACCGTTGACATCTGCAAGATTATCCCCCTCTTCTCCGAAGTTGGAGGCGACTAAGGTCAAATCTTGTATGTTGACGAAACCGTCTCCATTGATATCACCTTGTTGGAGTAAAGGTCTTGTTATCTTCGCTGCGACAACGCGTGCATAAGAAACTCTACCTAAGTTGTCAGTCAATCGCACTTTAGAAACTGTTATACTTGTATTCTTGAGGGAGACAACTTCAAAGGTAAGGTTAGCAAGTGTACCAGCACCAAAATTTTGTCCTGAAAGAGATGTTGCTGCAACAGTAACAGTGTTATCTGTGGTAACGGGAATCACAGAATATGCGCCCGTTGGTAGGAAATCAGCGTTAGAACTTCCAATATAACTGAGTGCAGATTCATCATACCTAACGGTTGCTTGATAACCGAATACATTTCCCGCGTCTGCAATATTAAGGGAGAATGTTAACTGACCACCGATCGCAGGAGACTGTATTGAGGATGGAGAAAGACTCACTGTTGCATACATTGTTGAAGGAGGTGTGAAGTTCCATAGTAGCACAGTACCATCAGAACTACTGCTTGCGATTTTGTCTCCATTTGGACTGAATGCAACATCCAAGACTGCACTTTTATGTCCAGTAAATGTTTGTAGATGTTGACCGGATATAGTATCCCATACGCGAACGGTGTTATCACTACTTCCACTTGTCAGAATATCTCCATTGCTACTAAAAGCAACATCCCAGACATAATCCGTATGTCCTCTAAATATCTCCAGTTCAACACCGAAGACGATATCCCATAAGCGAACAGTGCCATCATCACTACCACTTGCAAGGATATCTCCATTTGGACTGAATGCAACGCTCCTTACAAAATCTTCATGACCAAAAAATGTTTGTTTATGTTCACCTGTCCAAACATCCCAAAGTCTAATTGTGCCGTCAGCACTACCACTTGCAATTGTGTTGCCGTCAGTACTGAAAGCAACACTCAGTACTGAATCACTGTGTCCAGTGAATGTTTGTATGTGTCCTCCATAGATTGCATCCCATAAACGAATAGTTCCATCCTCACTACCGCTTGCGATTGTACTACCATTTGGGCTGTATGCAACGCTCCAAACCCAATTCGTATGTCCTTCATAAGTTCGTTGGTGTTCACCTGTAGTACTGTTCCATAACCTGATAGTGCCATCGTCACTACCGCTTGCGATAGTACTGCCATCTGGGCTGTATACGACACTCCAAACCCAATCTGTATGTCCAATCAGCATTTGCCGATGTTGACCTGTGGCAGCATCCCACAGATTAATAGCGTTGTCGGAACCACTACTTGCAACTATACTACCATCATTACTAAATGTTACACCCAAGATGTAGTTGGTATATCCTGTAAGTGCCTGACGTTGTCCACCGAAAACAGCGTCCCACAAGCGGACAGTCCCATCAACACTACCACTTGCTATTGTTCCTCCACTTGTGCTGAATGCAACGCTCAAAACAATATGTGTGTGTCCTGTAAGTACTTGCTGTGGTTGACCTGTGACAGCATCCCATAAGAGGACTGTTCCATCGCCGCTGCTGCTTGCAATTGTATTTCCATTTGGATTAAATGCGACATCATAGACAGGACCTTCATGTCCGATGAGGGTTTGTTTAATTATGCCAAACGCTGTATACCATAGACGAATAGTACCATCACGACTTGCACTCGCAAGTGTTCCTTCAGTTGGACTGAATGCGATACCATAAACAGCATCTTCATGCCCAATTAGGATGTGTATTTGTTCACCTGTATCAACATCCCATAGTTGGACAGATCCGTCCAAACTACCGCTTGCCAACGTTGCACCTGTTGTGCTGAACGTAACGCTCGTTACGACATCAAAATGTCCGAGAAGTGTTTGCTGAGTTTCACCTGTTGAAGTGTTCCATAGTCGTATAGACCCATCAGCACTACCAC
>VYFM01000493.1:0-5703 GCA_009842375.1 Candidatus Poribacteria bacterium
AAGCGAGTGGAAAACCGACCGTTTACATTGAAGGCTACCCGTTTGAGGACGACGAGCCTATGGCTGCGACAGGATTTCACGGCATACAGATTTCAACGTTTTTTGATCAACTTTCACGATATTTTAATACCAATGAACATATACACATCGGGATAGACAATTTCATCTACTATCGTGAAGGCGACATTACCAAATTCGTTGCCCCTGATGTTTATGTCGTTTTCGGTGTTGACAAACATCCACAACGGCGTAGTTTTTATACATGGTCAGAAGGAGCGGTCCCTGTCGCTGTTTTCGAATTCCTTTCTGAGGCAACAGCGAATCAGGATCGGCATGAAAAAATCCAGTTATATCTAAACGATATGGGTGTTCAAGAATACTACATCCATCAACCAGAAATGAAAAAACCTGCCGAGTTTCGTGGGTGGCAGCGAAGTCCTTCGGGTGAAGTCGTAGAGATTGAACCGGATGCACAAGGTGGATTGTTCAGCGAAGCGTTAAATCTCTATTTTCGTTGGGAAGATGATCAGACAACACATGTGAGACTAATGCGTCCATACCTGCCTGATGGCACACTGATAACTACATCTTTGGAAGAACAACACCTAAGAGAAGAGGCAGAAGCGATGACAGAAAATGAAGCTGAACGACGGCGAGAAGCAGAAAGTCTCGCAATAGAAGAAGCTAAACGACGAAGGGAACTTGAAGCAGAATTAGAACAACTTCGTGCCAATCTCGCTAACCGACAAGACAAAAACATGTAGTCCCATTTCTACCATATAATATGCCTTTTTGTAGCACAAACTGTTAGTTTGTGTCCTACAGCATTTACATAATTATTGCATCAAAGTTCTGCGCTCACAGTCATCTCTAAACGATGTTCAGGTTTGCGCTGCTTTGTTGAAAGTAAACGGTAATCCAGTCGAAATATCAAATCCGTAAATTTGCGTAATAGATAATTTGCATTGGCGTTGACTTCATGGCTGATACCCTCATAGAAATAGTATTGTGCATAAGGGATACCACCATCGCTTTTACCATATCCAAGTGTATGGTTAACTTTAATTCCGCCTTTGCCAAATATACTATACGTGATACGATTTTCAATGGAGAAGGTACGGGTCTTTGCATCATCTTCATCATCAAGATGTTCTATGTCGGTGGTGCGTTTATATCCACTTGTAACACCCCAACGTAATGTGCGACTGATTTCATATTGAAGTTTCAGTTCTGTTATCTGCTCAAATTGTCGTAGGTCAGAAATCGGCGTGGATGGAAGCAAATCAGGGTTGGAAACTCCATTTACATCATCAAAGATATTCAGTTGACTATATTTCTCAGTATCTCTACGTTGCTCCCAGTTGGCACCGAAGGCAAAACGTTGGGTGGGATTTACTGAAAAAGATGCCTCCCACGTCCTATGATTCCGATGCCGTTCCTGCGTATTGATACGCCGATTGAGCGACCGTCCCGTCCGTAGATTAACTTCAAAACTGAACAGTGGGGATGGGGTAAATCCAACTCGGTGGCTTTGATTCACTCGTCCGAATAACGTATCTGAACCTTGAAGACTTTGGAGTAGATATAGAGAAATGGTATCTTCTGCTTCCTGTTCTTCTGTCAGCCACAAGCGCGATTCGGAACTGATTGCATTTAAAAACCACGTAAACGGCTTTTTACTCTCATTTTCAGGTTTTTGACTTGTAGTAGGAGGTGTTGTCGTACTGGATAATCGATTGGCAAATCCTGTTCTACCCAGATTGCGCTGGTTTCTGGAACGGCGCGCAAAGAATTGACGAGGTTGGAGTCGAAGACGTAAAGAAGCATCAACCGCTGTTGTCGGTTTGTCTCCAACATTCTGGTATATTTTTATATACGTGCCTTCCTCGGCATCTTCCACATAACGCAACTCATCTAACCTAACGTAAAACCCTTCACCGGGTTGGATTCTATGTCTGGTAAGCGGGTGAATATCGGTATAAATCTCTCTACGTTGTGTTGTCAGTTTTTTATCCAACTCGTAGGTTACTTCAACATTAATTGCCCGGTTGAACGGAGTAAAACTAAACGTAGTGTCTGCCAACTGCGTTGTTGTATCTGCACCGAGTTCTGAATGTGCTTTTACCATTCGACGGGCAAGATTTATCCTTACATTTACCCAGTTCCCTTGCTGTGAAAAGATACCAACTTTCCATGTTCTACCTGTTGTGGCACGCATCCAGTCGGAAATCCCTAAAGTCTCACCATCAAGTGTCAACAACGGTTCTTTCGCAAAAGATTGTTCCAGCTCGTAACTTGTGTTAACTGAAACCCATTTGAAATTAACCAAATTTATACGACCAGAAGTCCGGTTACGCCTACGGTTGCGCGATGCCGTGTAATTATCAATTGATGCAAAACGATCAAGCGTGCCGACAAATTCAAAAGGAGACAGAAGGTAAGAGATACTACCCTCTTGGCGGGATTTACGGAAGTTTTCTTCTCTATCCGAAGTATCTTCGTTCGAATCTATAAGAGACGTACTGCGATAGTCATTCCAACGTAGATTCGGCAACCTTTGTAGGAATGACGTTTTATCCGTCTTTTGTGAAAGATCACTTTCCGTAGGATTCTTTCTACGTATATCACCGATTTGATACTGTGAAGTAGGTCGAAACAGATCTTGTGTTTGCGGAGATACAACTGGAATACCTATTCCTCTGTTTGTGCGCGGTGCAAAATTAGCACCCCAGTTGTAATTATTCCGATGGGTTGTTGGTCCATCAACCGCAGCCTCAATCGTCCTACCACCACCTACCCCAAGTTGTAACCACTGATACGGCAACAACTTGAAGTCAAGATTCACCGTTTGCTCATCGGATGCTTGGGAAAAAGAGGTTGTATCAAACAGAAGCGCGTCCTCAAAACCTTCTGTAGCGTATTGCGTGCCATACCGATCACGATTCCTATTGTTCCGTGAAGCACCAACAGGCAAAAAATTCGCATCCATTGCACGCACATCAAGATTTCCTATCAGTTTAGGACGAAACTTGTTAGACCACGTTGGAATGTCCCAACCTGTGTTACCGTTGAGTTTCCAAGCCTGACTTGCCTCTTTCCTGTCCACGGTAGAATGAGTATTCTTATCAATAGCACTAAAAGCAATTTCACCATCAACCCACGTCTGTTCATCAAGATTCAGACGACTTTCAAGACCCCACACCGTGTGTTTCTGCGGAGGAACGAGAAGTCTTCCATCACCATCTGGGTCCAACATATTTAAGCGAAGTGTTTCCAAATCTTCGTCATCAAACAGGACTAAAGCCTGTTCAGGGTCATCTAAATCTGCCTCCACAGCGTAGGAAGCACCGAGTGATAACCACTCACCAGGTAATTTGAATATGGAGTTTATTCCATAAAGATTCTGTTGATAGGATCGGTCTTCCGGGATATATTCAAAGTCAACGCGAATTACATCGTTGCTTGTTATCAGATGTTTGCTGTTAAACTCAATTATTGGATCTCCATATTCTCGGATAATATAATCGTTGTTTTCACCGCGCCGCATCTTCTCACCGTTCAACCAAACAATCTCACTGCCTGCCTTGACGATAACAAACTGATTATTCACATCAAGCCGATATTCACTACGTCCCTCCTGACCACGAATTACCTTGCTGGTGGACTGTCCCTTCGGAAGTGCACTCGGAATAAGATGGAATCTACCCCACTCAAAATCACCCTCAACTTTAACTCCCTCTAACGCGCGTGGGAAAAAGATAAATTCTGACGAACCTAAGGTAGCATTGAAGTCACCTAAAGTTCCTGTCACGTTCGGATGCATGATACGGATGAGTTTTTGATTGATGTCCTGAATATCCTCTGTCATTCCCTCCGGTTGAATAGGTAAATCTTGGTCCGAGAGCATTGCCAACACTTCTATATTCTCTGAGACGTTTCCTCTGACATTGATCCGGAATTCCTGATTTTGTGACAATGCACGACCACTACCCACTGAGATACCAAACGTCCGACTACCAGAATACTCTAACTGAGATGGTGAAGTTGAAGCAGGGGTCCTGGTAACAGATGTCGGAGGTCTTTCTAAGTCAGAAGGTACATCTTTTTTCGGAACTGCTTCTGTCTGATCGTCAAGGGTTGATCCGAATAGGTCTCGTTTATATATCTTTAGGAAATTGAAAGGGATTGCGCGGTAAGTTATTGTCCATGTTACGTCTTTTCTTGATAAAACGGATTGATCAAAGGTTATTCTACCCGTTGCATAATCAATTTGGTAATCTTTCCCACGGACAAGTTTCTGTCCTTTATTGCCCGTTATCTGTTCGCTATCAGAAAAAATAGGTGTATATTTAACTGTCCATTCCGCAATGTCCGTTTCCAATTGAAAACTTTCTGTCTTATCCATAACGGAAAAGGTGGATAAATTTAGGGGAGGATTCTGTTTTTGTGGTTCCGTTTGTGCTTCTGACCGGTTCAAATAGCATACCAAAAGAAAACAAAAAAGAAACAGAAGCATGGAAAGCAGGATTTTTGTATGACGTGCCATTCTTCTAACTTTCCACTCTTTGTTCCTTCAATATCGCTTTTCTTATCCTGCTTCTTTTGTATCTGATGTAGAATTCTGTTTGAATATCACCTGGAAAACTTTAATATCCCCAGCATCTGTGTCGCTGACAAAGACCTGTCCTTCCTGTGAAACAGCGATACCACAAGGATTCAATAACGTCTTCACGGTGAATTCTATCACAGCACGTCCCTCTGAGGTGAAAACTTGAATTCTTCTATTACCGCTATCTGTTACATACAGATAGTTCCATATATCTACGTCAAGCCTTTTCGGTTCTCGCAACTGTCCAAGCTCCCTACCTTCCTCACCCCACGACTGAGTGGGATTTCCACTGAAATCGTAACTTACAACGCGATGATTTCCCGTATCGACCACATAAACAGTTCCATACGGGTTCACAACAAGATCGGTCGGATTCCAAAACTGGTCTCGCCTGTTACCGAACCGTCCCACTGCAAGTCCAGGGACAAGGTTTTTACTGAGTTGAATCCAGCGGTGATTGAGCGTATCAACCACATAGACTTCTCCGTTTCTACCTATCCCTACACCTTCAGGACCTTCAAACTGTAAATCATCGGAAACAGGTATAATCGGATAAAAGATTTGATTTATCAGATTGCAGTACTGAACTCTGTTGTTCCCTGTGTCTGCTACATAAATAGTATCTAAACTGAGTGCGACATCATTCGGATAATCAAACTCACCTTCACGCCATCCGAAATTCCCAAATTCCGCTACGAAATTCCCATTCATGTCAATTACCTGGACTCGGTTGTTCCCCGCATCTGCCACGTACAACTGCCCATAAGCGTCAATATCCAAACCCATAGGCATAAGAAATTCACCCGTACCTTGTCCTGTTCTACCAAGTGTTTTAATATAACGGACACCTAATATTGGTGGTGCCTCGCGAGTTCTTATTGAAGGGACAATATCCACATTAGAAGGAATCGTAGGTCGTGGACTACCTACACCGTTCGATGTTGGAACAGTACAACTCATAATACTAAGGAGGGCAATACAGATGAGTATCGTTCCGCTGTGAATCAATCTTCTTGAAGCGGTTTTGATAGCAATGAATGAAGAAATAGAGATTCTGAGACCTGAAATTCTTCTAATTTGGGTTAATATGGTAT